>CAZJVK010000014.1:0-8679 GCA_964549725.1 uncultured Candidatus Saccharibacteria bacterium
TAACTCCCCAAAATTTATAAATGGGGTTTTGGGCGCTGTGTATCGAGAGATGCAAAAATAAAAAACATAAAAATATAAAAGCAAGAAAGCAAGAAAATGGAAAATAGAAAAAACGAATTAACGCGAATGTGATGCCCAGTGAAACTTCGCTGCCGCGCCTAACGGCACGAAAAGCAAAAGAATTAGCAGCATAGTTTCACCGGGCTAACCCCGTGAAATTACACTGATATCTCACGATAGAACAAGTCTTAATTCAGGTGTAATTTTACGGAATGGGCTTTATAATAAAACCAGTTGTATTAATTAATTTATTAAATCAGTGAAATTTCTACGGGGATGAAAAATTTAGAAAAGACCATAGATATTAATTTTGAGAATCAACTCCTTTTAAAGGAAGCGCTAACTCATCGTTCTTATTTAAATGAGAATCCGGACTGGCCAACGTCACATAACGAACGATTGGAGTTTTTGGGGGATGCGGTTTTGGAAATTATCGTTACCGTATTTCTTTTTGAAAAGTATCCTGCTTTTAATGAAGGCAAACTGACCAGCATTAGGGCGGCTTTAGTTAATCGTTCAATGCTTTCGAGGGTGGCTAAGGAAATTGATTTAAAGTCGGTAGTTTTTATTTCGAAAGGCGAAAAACAAGGTTCGGCTAGGTCCAGAGAAGCGATTTTTGCCAATGCGGTAGAAGCTTTGATAGGAGCGGTTTATCTTGACCAAGGTTACGAGGTGGCTGAGAATTTTATTAAACAATTTGTGTTAAAACACCTTGGGTTAGTGATGGGTGAGAAGTTGTACCAAGATTCAAAAAGTTTGCTTCAAGAGATGGTTCAGGAGAAATTGAAAATTACTCCAAGGTATGAAGTGATGGAAGAGATTGGGCCAGACCACAAAAAGGAGTTTTTAGTTGGGGTTTTCTTTGATGATAAATTAATTGCTGAGGGCAAAGGGGTTTCAAAACAAGACGCCGAAGAGGCAACAGCTGAAGAAGCTCTAAAGAAAATAGAGAAATAATGGGTAATTTCCTTACGCACCTTAAATTACAAGGATTTAAATCATTTGCTTCCAAGACAGATCTTGAATTAGACTACCGGATAGTGGGAGTAGTTGGACCGAATGGTTCCGGTAAATCAAATATTATTGACGCTATCCGTTGGGTTTTAGGGGAACGAGAAGCTAAAAATCTTCGGAGCGGGTTGCTGGAAAACCTAATTTTTGCCGGAACGTCAAAATTAAGTAAGGCAAGTTTGGCGCGAGTGACACTTCATTTTAATAATAGAAATAGAGTATTGCCGGTAGATAGTGAAGAGGTTTCAATTAGCCGGCGAATTGACCGTTCAGGCACCAGTCAATTTTTTGTAAATAACCAAGAAGTTCGGCTAAAAGATCTTATTTCTATATTTGCCAGGGCGCGACTTGGTTCTAAGGGTCTTATAATTGTCGGCCAAGGAGAGGCCGATGTTTTTGTTCGAGTTAATCCTAAAGAACGGCGGGAGATGATTGAAGAAATTTTAGGACTTAAGGAATACCGGTTAAAGAAACGAACCGCTGAATGGAGATTAAAAGAAACTCGGATAAATATGGAGAAGCTTGAAGTAAAACTTGAGGAGATTGCTCCCCATCTTAAGTTTCTTCGCAGACAGCGAAATAAATGGGAGAAACGGGACGAAGTTAAAAAAGAACTGCATGAGATTTGTGAAAAGTATTTTGCCTACCATTATTATAGGTTGATGGGGCGTATTGGAGAAATGGAAAGTGGAATAGAGAAGCTTAAAAAAGAAAAGAAGGTAAAAACCGAAAAAATCAAAGAATTTGAAGAAGAATTTAAAAGAAAGAACGGGCCTGTAGAGAAAATATCGGCATCTCAGAGTGAAGCTTCCACGTTTTTTAATAGCAAGCTGGAAATAATTAGAAAAAAACTTGAGGGTTTGCGGGTAAAGCAACTGGAATTTGAGAAAAAACTGATTTGGCTTGAAGCAAAAAATGAGTTTGAAAAGAAGCAAGAACGTAAAACGACAGGCGAAAAAGAAACAGAATATAGCGCCTTCCAACTCCTTTCAGAGCTTAAATCCTTTATCAAAGAAGTAGAACCGATTTTAAATGAAGATAATTTAGGGAAAATGAAGGGCACTCTGGCAAAATGGCTCAATCGTTTCCGAAGTTTCTTTGTTGAAAATAAATCAGAAGAGAATTCAGAGTCAAATAGAGGGAGTGTGGACAAGATTGAGGAAATTAGGGTGAGGATTGAAGAAATTAATAAGGAAATAAAGGAGAATGAAGGAATAGAAAATGAGATTTTAGCCGAACAGGGTAAGAAAAATCAGGAATTTCGCATCCGGGTTAGACAATTAAACACCAGAGAAAATGAACGCCGCGTTATAGAGAATCAGATAAATGAAAAGAAGATAATTAAAGAGCGGGTTGAGTTTCAGTTAAGGGAACTTGAAAATAAATGGCGGAACATTGGATATAATTTTGAGGAATTGAGAGCCCTTAAGAAGATTGAGGTTCAGGGTGATGAAAATTGGGATGAAATAGAGCGGAGAATTAATCAATTACAATTGAAACTTTCGGCAATTGGGGAAATTGACAAATCCTTACTCAAAGAAGCTAATGAGACTGAGGCAAGGTATGAATTGATGACTAGCGAATTTAAAGATATAAGGAATGCTTTGAATGATCTTGAAAAGTTAATAAAGAATCTTGAAGAGAGAATTCACAAGGATTTTAGAAAATCTTTTAGTTTGATAAATAAGGAATTTAATAATTACTTTCGTTTGATGTTTAGGGGTGGGGGAGCAAGGTTAAAGTTGGTGTATCCTGAAAAATTAAGGAAAACTGAGGATAAGGATGACGAGGGTAATAATCAGACGAATCTGGCGGATGAAAATATAATAAGTGAAGAAGAAAGAGAAATTCAGGCCGGGGTTGAAATAAGCCTCAATCTTCCGAAGAAAAAGGTTAAAAGTTTAGATATGCTTTCCGGTGGAGAAAAAACCTTGGTTTCTTTAGCAGCTCTTTTTGCTCTTATCGCCGTGTCGCCACCACCTTTTCTGGTTTTGGATGAAATTGATGCGGCGCTTGATGATGACAATGCCCAGCGTTTCTCAGAGCTTATAAAGGATTTTTCGGAGAAGACACAGTTTATTATTGTGACCCATAATAAAGTTACGATGGAATCCATGGACACTCTTTATGGTATTACGATGGGTAGCGAAGGAGTTTCAAAGGTTTTATCTTTGAAATTAGAAGAAGCGGAGCGTGTCCCCGAATAAAACTTTTCAAGTTTCACGGGGCAAGCAGTGTGGAAAATTAATTCTGGGGTTGTAATAAAGTGTAAAATACTTAATACTAATTACTAAATATTAAATATCCCGATTTTATCAAAATCTTTGATTTTGAAATAAAACCGAGGATCCTCGATGCGAAACGAAATTAAAATTTCGAACGCATCGGGACTAATTATTAATTTATGTTAGCTATAAAGTTAAAGCCGGTAGGCAGAAAATCTCAAATAACATATCGGGTGGTAGTAGCCGAGAAACGTTCCAAACTTAAAGGTAAGTATATTGAAGATGTTGGTTGGCTTAATCCTTACCAAAAGGAGTTTAAAATCAATAGAGCGCGGGTTGAGTATTGGCTTAAAACAGGCGGGGCTCAGCCGACCGATACCGTGTATAACTTGCTTGTTAAAGCTGGTGTAATTAAAGGTCCTAAACGGGCAGTTCATGCTACCAAGAAAAAAGTAACGGAAGAACCTAAGATAGAGGGAAAAGTGCCTGAGGGAGTTGTTGAAGATAAAAACGAAACAAAAGAGAAAGCGCCTGAAGGAGTTGTTGAAAATGAAGATAAAGCAGAAGAGACCACTGAGGAGAATAGCGGAACAAAAGAAGCGCCCGAGAAAACATCCGAGAAGCCCGTTGAAAATAAAACCGAGACAAAGGAAGAACCCTCCGACCAAGAAGTTACGGAAGACCGGGAAATTCCGGAAGACGAAAAGAAAGAAGAGGAAATTAAACCCAAAGAAAATAAAAAAGAAGAGAAGCCTGCGGAAAAGAAAGAAGAGAAAAAAGATTCCAGCAAAAAGGAGCCAGAAAAAGAGAAATAGCAACTTTATTAAATAACCTAGTTAACAGCTCATGAAAGTGAGCTGTTTATTTTGAGATTATTTCTAAATTCTGATATGATACTTACACATGATAGAGCAAATAGTTAATTTACCTTTTTGGGAATATGAGTTTTGGGGTAATAGTCTCGGCGGTTATTCACAGGCGGTGGGAATTTTTATTGGTTTTTTGATTGTTTTGAAAATATTTCAATCCATGATTTTAATCCGGTTTCAAAAGCTTGCCGAACGTACCAAAACTAATATTGATGACGCCTTAATAAAAATTATAAAAAGTATCAAGCCGCCGTTTTATTTTGTAGTGGCGTTTTATTTTGCCTTTAAAATTCTCGTGGTTTCATCCATTATCTGGCAAGTAATTAATTTTTTTCTTATCGCCATTGTGGTTTACCAGGTGACAATTGCCTTTAATATTTTAGTGGATTATGTGTTAAACGGACTTCGGGAGCGGGAGACGGAAAAAAGTACTCAAGCAGCACTTCGATTAGTTGGGAAAATCGTTAAAGGAATAATTTGGGTAATTGCGGTGCTTTTGGCTCTTTCAAATTTTGGAGTGAATGTAACTTCTCTCGTTGCAGGAGTTGGCATTGGTGGAGTAGCGGTAGCTTTGGCGGCCCAGAATATTTTAGGCGACCTTTTCAGTTCATTTGTAATTTATTTTGATAAGCCGTTTGTGGTTGGCGATTTTATTGTTGTTGGAGATAAAATGGGAACGGTGGAGGGTATTGGGGTGAAAACAACAAGAGTTAAGGCGCTTAATGGCGAGGAGTTGATATTTTCAAATAATGAACTTACTTCAGCTCAAATTCGAAATTATAAAAAAATGAAAGAGCGCCGGGCGAGCTTTAAATTTGGGGTAACTTACAATACGCCGCCGGAGAAACTGAAAAAAATTCCAGGAATTGTTAAGAAAGCGGTGGAGAGCACGGAGGATGTGAAATTCGACCGAGGATTTTTTGATAATTTTGAGGATTCAGCGATAACCTTTGAAGTGGTTTATTATGTCCAAAAACCTGATTATAACGTATATACCGAACAAAACCAGAAAATCGCCTTTAAACTCAAGGAAGAATTAGATAAAGAGAGAATTGAAATGGCTTTTCCAACTCAGACAGTTTATTTAAAGAAAGAGGATACGCGCGAATAGAACCTCATTGTTTCATTGCCTCATTGCTTCATTGTTAAACTCAACACTTGTCTAATGCTCAGAATCTTCATAAATATTACTTTCTTATAATCTTTAGATAATAAACAAAGTTAAAATTTCAATGCCAAACAAAATTAAAGTCGCAGTGCTAATGGGCGGACCTTCAGAGGAACATGAAGTATCGTTGGATACCGGTAAGAATGTACTGAAGAATATTGATAAGAAGAAGTATGAGGCGCAGGGAATAACAATTAACAAGGAAGGTAATTGGGAGATGAGTCCCGAGGAATTAAAGAAAAACTTTGATGTTGTTTTTGTCGCTATGCACGGTCCATACGGGGAGGATGGAATGGTTCAGGCTGAACTTGAAGCAGTTGGGGTGCCATACACCGGTTCGGATGCCCAGACCAGCGCTCTTTGTATGAATAAACATCTTTCCTTAAAACTTTTACAGGACTTGGAGCTTACCGTTCCTCAAACTATGTTTTTGGATTGGAACGAATGGCTTGATAACCGAGAAGCTCTTTTGCAAAAAGCGAAACTTTTTATTAATCCGCCATATGTAATAAAGCCAAATCGGAGTGGGTCAAGCTTAGATGTAATAGTCTCGGCTAATTCTGAAGAGATTGAACCGACCCTAATGAAACTTTTTGAAAAACATCATGACCTTATTATTCAGCCTTTTATTAACGGCCGGGAGGTGGCTTGCGGAGTGCTGGATTGCGGGGTAACCCGTTCAGCGTATCCACTGCCGCCGATTGAAATTATTCCGAAGCTGAGTCATTTTTTTGACTATGAATCAAAATATAAAATGAGTGGTGCTGATGAAATAGTACCAGCTAGATTTTCGGATAGCTGGCTTAAAGAAATTCAGCGGGTTGCCAAGCAAGCTCATACTCTACTTGATTGCCGGGGGTTATCTAGAACAGATATGGTTGTCGGTGAAGATGGAAAAGTGTACGTATTAGAAGTAAATACTATTCCGGGTCTTACCAAGACAAGTCTTTTGCCTCAAGAAGCGAGAGCTAAGAAAATTATGTTCCCGGAGCTCATTAGCCGTATTATTGAATCTGGTTTAAGAACTCACTCAGTTAATATTGCTAAATCCAGCGAACATGGGGAGTTTTCGTTCTAAATTATGAGTATTTTATATGTAGTTGCAACACCAATAGGTAATCTTGGTGATATATCGGGACGGGCGCTTGAGATACTCAAGTCGTCCGATTTGATTTTTGCCGAGGATACCAGGGTGACTCAGAAGATTTTAAATCATTTTGAAATAGCCGTGCCGATAAGACGTTATAACGAACATAAGCCGGAGAAAGCATTTAAAGAGGCCGAGAAGCTTTTGAGAGAAGGTAAGGAAATCGTTCTTGTATCTGATTCCGGAACGCCTGGAATTTCCGATCCGGGTGGGAAAATGGTTGAGTTTGTGCAGAAGAATTTACCAAACACAAAAATAAGAGTGGTACCGGGGCCTTCAGCGGTTGTAGCGGCCCTTTCGGTTTCGGGAATGCCGGCTAATGAATTTACTTTTTTAGGATATCCACCGGCGAAAAATAAACGGCGAAAATTCTTTGGGCGAGTGGCTGAAATTAAAACAAGACCGGTGGTGCTTTATGAATCACCTCATAGAGTTGAAAGAACGCTAAGGGAACTCGCGGAAGTTTTGGGTGATGATAAGGAGGTGTTTATAGGGCGGGAGCTTACGAAAATATATGAAGAACATTTTAGAGGTAGTTTAGAGGAAGCGGTTTGTCATTTTGAAAAAGGGAAAATAAAAGGTGAATTTGTTATCATTATTGAATAGTTATTCCATAAACATCACTTCCTTGGAACCGACAGTTTATTTTTCCAGCGAAAATGACTGTCTGCGTTCTCAGCATTTTGTCCCTCATATGCGCGCATATGAGGGAACCAAGCCAAAATGCCTCCGAAAGCTTCCAGAGAAGTGATGTTTATTCCATTTTATTTCGCTGATTACTATTAATTATTATGTTGAAAAGAATTTTTGATATTTTAGTTTCAATACTTTGTTTTATATTTATTATTCCTTTCACGCCGTTCATTGCGGCGGCGATTTTAATTGAGGATAGGGGACCGGTCTTTGTTAAGCTTCCAAGAGTGAGCGAGGGGAAGATAATTCAAGTTTATAAGTTTCGGTCAATGATAGTGGGAGCGAGAAATATGAAGAAAGATTTGGAACATTTGAATGAGCGGGATGACGGTCCCTTTTTTAAAGTTAAAAACGACCCTCGGCTTACAAAAACGGGAAAGTTTCTAAGAAAATTCAGAATAGACGAGTTTCCTCAATTTTTAAATGTTTTAAAAGGAGAGTTGTCAGTTGTAGGACCGCGTCCGCATGAACCGGAAGAAGTAAGAAAATATCCGCCGGAGTATAAATTTTTAATAGACATAAAGACAGGAGTTACCGGACTTTCGCAGGTTAGCGGCGCTTCGGGATTATCTTATAAACGCGAGTTGGAACTAGACGCTTATTATGTAGCCCATCGTTCGTTTTGGCTGGATATGAAAATTATTGGAAAATCTGTGTGGATTTTCTTTTCAGACCCGACAGGAGTTTAGTCCCGATGCGTTCGAAATTTTAATTTCGTCCCGCATCGAGGATCCTCGATTTTATTTCAAAATCAAAGATTTTGATAAAATCGGGATGAGTAGTAAATACAGAAGCTTTTTAAAAAAGAAGCCGTGGATGTTTTAACATCCACGGCTTTGTTTGTCCAAAAGGAATTTTATGAATAAAGCTTATCATAAATTTCCTCAGCTTTCTTTTTAATAGTTCCCCTAAAGCTGTCCGGAAAGCTTTTCTCTTTAGAAATTATTTTTGAAAACCAATCAGGGATTTCTTCCGGTTTGATAGAAGAAACAAGTTCTATTATCCTCCCCTCAACCATTTCCCGAGGCTTACTACCCGAAGAAGTATTTTCCCAGAACTCCATTAACCTCTTAGGATCAGAGATTTCAGGCAGGATTTCAGAATACACTTCAGCCATCCTCCCCTCAATCATTTCCTCAGGTTTACTACCCGAAGAAGTATTTTTCCAAAGCTTCATTAACCTGTCAGGATCAGAGATTTCAGAATACACTTCAGCCATCCTCCCCTTAATCATTTTCCGAGACTTACTGCCCGAAGAAGTATTTTTCCAAAGCTTCATTAACCTGTCAGGATTAATTTTAGCAAGATTGCTTTTTTGATTTTTACCAAGAAACTTTTCTAGTTTTTCTTTAAATTCATTCATTTTAAAACTCCTTTCTTTTTTAGTTTTCAAATATTCCCGATATTGTCTAAATTTTAATTTAGATACAATATCGTGGATTCTCGATTTTCTTTCCAAATTAGAAATTTGGAGAAAATCGGAACTGCTTAAACATTAGCATATAT
>CAZJVK010000015.1:0-8421 GCA_964549725.1 uncultured Candidatus Saccharibacteria bacterium
ATGATGTTATTTTTTTATATTAAATAATTATGAAAAAATCAAGAAAAAAGGTTCGCGGGACCGGCAGTAGATTATCAAGAATTATCAAGGGAATTTTAAGAATTTTATCTTTTAGAAGAAAAGCTGGGAAACCCTCTCCTTTAATTTTATCTAAATCATTAGAAAATCCGGTAATCCTGCCCAGAGGAGAGAATATTTGGGAGGCCTGGCAGACTTTTAATCCGGGAGTGATTTTACTTGAAGATAAAGTCCATTTTGTTTATCGCGCTATTGGAGAAGACTGTATCTCGCGGTTTGGATACGCCATTTCTAGCGATGGATTTAAAATTGACGAGCGTCTGCCATACCCTATATACAAACACCACCTTACGCGCTACGCGTTCAATCTTCTTTCTTTTGCTTCCGGCGGCAGTTGGGGAGGATGTGAAGACCCGCGTATAACTCAAGTGGACAAAGAGGATACCCTTTATTTAACATATACCGCTTGCGATGAGGGGTTAGGAGTAGCGTTGACTTCAATAAAAGTTGAAGATTTTTTGAAAAAGAGGTGGCATTGGAAACCCCCGGTATTAATTTCGCCGCCGGGTGAAGTTCACAAAAACTGGGTTATTTTTCCAGAAAAAATAAACGGTAAATACGCCATCCTTCATAGCCTTAATCCTGAAGTGTCAATAGCATACCTTGATGATTTGGAATTTAATGACGGCAAATATATTAACAGTTATTATGGCGATGAATTTCGGAAAGAATCCTGGGATAGTTGGATAAGAGGCGTAGGACCTCCGCCGATTAAAACAAAATACGGCTGGCTTTTATTCTACCATGCTATTGATAAGCGCGATCCCGGTAGGTATAAAGTCGGGGCGATGCTTCTTGACCTTACCGATCCAACCAAGATATTACATCGCTCAAAGGAACCTATCTTGGAACCAAATGAAGAATATGAAAATAATGGTTTTAAAGCAGGCATTGTTTACGCTTCCGGGGCCGTAGTCAAAAATGGCAACCTCCTGGTTTATTATGGCGGTTCTGACAGTTATGTCTGTGTGGCTTATGCTAATTTTGACGAATTTTTGGAAGCGCTTAGAAAAGAAATTAAACCACAACTTAGACGGAAAATCTTAAAAAAAGAAAGCTAGATGATAATTGAAAGATCGGATAATAATCCGGTACTAAAACCCAACAAGAGACAATCCTGGGAAGCAGAGGCGGTTTTTAATGGTTGTCCGACTGAAAAAGACGAGCAGATTTATCTTCTTTATCGAGCTTTGTCTTTGCCTCACTATCATAGTTCTGCCCAAACAAGGATGATGATTTCTGAAATCGGCATTGCGGAAAGCAAAGGCGGGGTTCATTTTAAGAACAGGAGACAATTTATTGTCCCGGAACATCCTTGGGAAAGATTTGGCTGTGAAGACCCGAGAGTAACTAAACTTAATAACAAATATTACATTTTCTACACCGCGCTTTCCGCCTATCCTTTTAAAGCTGAGGGTATTAGGGTAGGACTTGCTATAAGCAAAGATTTGGAGACGATTGAAGAAAAGCACCTTGTAACTCCCTTTAACGCAAAAGGAATGGCTCTTTTCCCGGAGAAAATAAAAGGGAAAATGTGGGCGATACTTACCGTTCACACAGACCAGCCTCCTTCAAAAATATGCCTCGCATCTTTTAATAAAGAAGAGGATATTTGGTCTGAGGATTATTGGAAGAAATGGCATAGAAATTTTGAAAAACATTCTTTATCTTTAAAACGCGAACTCAGAGACCATGTTGAAGTTGGTGCCCCGCCTATTAAAACAAAATATGGCTGGCTTCTCATTTATTCTTATATTAAAAATTACTTTTCACCGCAAAAGCTATTCACGATAGAAGCGGTGCTTCTTGACTTGAATAATCCTTCTAAAATTGTTGCCAGAACTGAGGTGCCAATTTTGACCCCCGAAGAATATTATGAAAAATTCGGCCTTGTGCCAAATATTGTTTTTCCCTCTGGTGCCATAATTAAAGAAGATTGGCTTTATTTCTATTACGGCGCAACTGACACCACTTGCTGTTTGGCTTTTGTTAAACTTTCCTCGTTATTGAGCCAGATGTTAGAAAAAGACAAAAGAAACGTAAAACTCAGCCGTGCCAGAAGAAACCCCATTATCGTTCCGGAAAAAAAACACCCTTGGGAAAGTAAAGCCACATTTAATCCGGGGGTATTATATCTTAAGGGAGTGGTCCATCTTGTTTATCGGGCGATGTCGGAAGATAATACTTCAGTTTTTGGTTATGCGACGAGTCGGAATGGTATTCGCATTGATTACCGCCTGTCACAGCCTATTTATACTCCTCGGGAGTCATTTGAACAAAAACTTAAGCCCGGAGGGAATTCGGGCTGTGAGGACCCGCGGCTAACTGAGATTGGCAACAAGATTTATATGTGCTACACCGCTTTTGACGGCAAAAATTCTTCTCGCGTAGCTCTAACTTGGATTAAAACTGAAGATTTTTTAAACCAACAGTGGCGCTGGGCAAAACCGGTGCTTATCTCGCCTCCTAATATTGATGACAAAGACGCTCTTATTTTCCCAAAAAAGTTTAACGGAAAATACGTTATTATTCACCGAAATGGCGATGATATTGATCTGGCCTTTAATTCAAATCTGGACTTTAAAGGCGATACTTGGCTTGGAGAATATCGTTGGCTAGCTCCCAGAAAGGGATGGTGGGATAGTAAAAAAGTAGGCGCGGCCGCTCCGCCCATTGAAACTGAAGAAGGATGGATTTTCCTTTATCATGGTGTTTCTGAAGATGGTATTTATCGAGTAGGCGCGGCGCTTTTAGACCTTAAAAATCCGATTAAAATTATCGGGCGCACCGACAGCCCCATCCTTGAACCCGAAACCTCTTATGAAAAAGAAGGACAAGTTTCGAATGTTGTTTTTCCTTGCGGTACGGCGCTTATAGGGAAAACCCTTTTTGTATATTATGGAGCCGCTGATAAGGTGATAGGAGTTGCCACGATTACGCTTAAAAAACTTTTAAAGATTCTCAAATTGTGCAAGTGCTAAAAACTATGCGAAACAAACAGCAAAAATCAAGAACAAAACTTTGTAAAAGCGGCCGTTCATTATCCACTAAGAAAATCATTATGTTCGACCTGGACGGAACTCTTACTAAAAGTAAAACCGTTCTTGGTAAAGAAATAGCTTCTCTTCTTTGTAGGTTGCTTAAAAAAAAGATAGTGGTGGTTTTAGGGGGAGGCAATTATACCCAATTTAAAAATCAATTCCTTAATTCCTTGAAATGCGCTAAAGCGCTATTTAAAAACCTTTTTATCCTTCCTGTTTCCGGAGGAAGTTTGTATGGATTCCAAAACGGAAAGTGGCGGATGATATATAAACATACATTGACAGCAAAAGAAAAAACGAAAGTGCAAGCCGCTTTCAGGAAAGCCTTTTACGACATTAGTTATATTCCTCCTAAGAAAATATACGGCGGAGTTATAGAAAACCGTGGAAGTCAAATTACCTTTTCGGCTCTTGGGCAGAAAGCGCCGCTTAATAAGAAAAAAGTATGGAATATAAAGACCGATGTACGGCCTCAGCTTAGAACCGCCTTAAAAAAATACTTGCCTAATTTTGAGATACGATTGGGGGGACTCACTTCGATAGATGTAACAAAGAAAGGAATTAACAAATCATATGGAGTAACAGAAATAATGAAACTGCTGTCTGTTTCCCGAAAAGACGTTGTGTATATAGGCGACGCCCTTTATGAAGGCGGTAACGACTATGTAGTAAAACGCGCTAAAATAGCTACCGTAATGGTTAAAGATCAAGAAGAGACGAAAGATTTTATTCGCTGCCTTTTAAGTGAACAAAAGTGAGAATATATGAAGATAATTAACAAATTACGTGAAATAAAGAAAAGATTCAGTCGATATTCCCCCTTAATTGAGGTTTTAATATCGAAAGAAAATCTTTTGCATAATTTTCGGGAGTTTAAAAATAAATATCCAAAGCTTGAATTCGCTCCGGTTTTAAAAAGCAACGCTTATGGCCATGGTTTAAAAGAAACAGCGGAAATTTTAAGTAATGAAAAGAAGCCGTTTTTAGCGGTTGATTCTTTATTTGAGGCCCGTGCTTTAAGAAACGCTGGGGTTTCGGACAGGATTTTGATTATTGGATATTTTCGCCCTAAAGAAATAAATTACCGCCTTAAAAAAATATCTTATCTCGTAACCAGTTTCGAACAGCTTGAGCTTTTGAATAAAAAGATAAGAAGGAACACTAATATTCATTTAAAGATAGATACCGGCATGCACCGGCAGGGTATCGATTATTCAGAAGCAGGCAAAGCAATAAAAATAATCAAAGATAATAAAAAAATAAATCTTGAAGGCGTTTGTTCACATTTTGCTGATGCCGAAAATAAGAATAGTGAATTTACTTTAAAGCAGATTAAAAAGTGGAATAGTATTGTTGATAAATTTAAGAAAGAATTCGATTCTATAAAATATTTTCATTTGTCTGCCACACCAGGAATGAGGTATTCCGATAAAATTTCAGCTAACATGGTACGGCTGGGTATTGGGCTCTATGGTTTTAAGCAGGGTTTAGGTGATGATTTTAATTTAAAACCCGTTTTGAGTATAAAAACTATTATTACTTCCATTCGTAATTTTAATGCCGGTGACTATATAGGATACGGTATAACTTTTCAAGCGGATAAAAATATGAAAACGGCCACTATACCCTTCGGCTATTTTGAAGGCTTTGACCGCCGACTTTCAAATAAAGGTTTTGTTAAAGTTAAAAATACTTTTTGTCCCATTCTCGGCCGAATAAGCATGAATATTACCTCATTTGATGTTTCAGATATCCCGGATGTTGCGGTAGGGGACGAGGTTATTGTTATCAGTGATGATCCACAGGATAAAAATTCTGTAGCTAAAATTGCAAATATTTGTAATTCAATCCCTTATGTTATTTTAACCAATATTCCTTCTCACCTGAAAAGGATTATTTCTAAATAAACATAAAATGATGGCGGGTAAAACAAATCATATACGGAAAATAATTTCTTTTATCAAAAAATACCGAATTGCATCGTGGGCAGGTATAATTGGATCAATAGTATTCGTAGTTACGTTTACTGTTGAGGGATGGCTCCGTGAAGATTTCAATGCTTTTAAAATGTACATCAGCGAGTTAGCTCTCGGTCCCCGTGGCTGGATCCAGATTTTCAACTTTATCATTTTTGGAGTATTGCTTTTGATTTTCACGATCAGTATTATTGATAGATTTAAAGGGGTAAAAGGTTCAAAAATCGGACCTATACTTCTTGCTGTTATTGGAGTTAATTTCATTATTTCCGGTATTTTTGTAATTGACCCTTCTAGCGAAGAAAGTTTACATGGCATAATTCACAGTATTTCCAGCACACTTATTTTCTTACTTGCCTCTATTAGCTGTTTTATTTTCTTTCATCTCTTTCACGAACACCCAAAATGGCAAAATTTAAGTTGGTGGACTCTTGTGGTGGGTATAGTAATTATGACGCTTGCTATTTTTATAGAAATTGACGGAACGTTATTAAATTTATGGCCGGGTCTAATCCAAAGGATAGCGGCCACCATTGGTTTATTATGGATACTTACTTTTGCAATACGGCTTCGTGAAAGATAAATTTTAACAAAAAGTCTAGATATTCTAAAATATACGATTGTACCAGCGTTAGAATACTTATCTGGCGGAATACCTCGCTTTTGCCGAGAAATATGAACTGCTTGAACCAGAAAAACTTCAAGAAATGCCTCTGCCCGAAAAAGAAATAATTCCTCCTCCACCCACAGAAGAAGAAACGTTTCCTCCTTCGTCTGGAGAATAGGCGAAGTAATAAGCATAGCTTGCCACTGCGTTGGCTCAGAAAATAAATACAAGCATTTATTTTTCTTACCTTTCTTGTGATAAGCAAAACAAAACTGCCCGGAAAAACGGGCAGTTTTGTTATACACTTAATCTTGTGGTATAAATTAATTGATATGGAATACACCTATATTGTTATTCACTACGCCGAAATTGGTTTGAAAGGTCAAAATAGGCCATTCTTTGAGAAGAGATTAGAGAAAAACATTAAGAAATCTTTTGAAAGGGATAAAATAAGCTTTAAATCAATTGAGCGAAAGTATGGCCGGATTCTTGTTAAACTTTCCGAAAATCCCGAACTTAGCAGAATAAACAAAACATTAAGTAATATCTTTGGTATTGCTAATTTTTCGTTTGCTGTAAAGGTTAAATCAAAAATTGAGGAAATAGAAAACAAAGCGGTGGAAATCTTAAAGGTGGAAAACTTTCAAACTTTTAAGATAGACACTAGACGATCTGATAAAAAGTTTCCAATGAAATCAATGGAAGTAAATGAAAAGGTTGGCCAGAAAGTAGTTGACAATTTAAAAAAGAATGTAGATTTGGAAAATCCCGACAAAACTGTTTTTATAGAAATTACTTGGGACGGTGCCTTTATTTACTTTGAGAAAATTGATAGTCTCGGCGGCCTGCCGGTCGGCACCGGCAATAAAACATTAGTTCTTTTATCTGGTGGAATTGATTCCCCGGTTGCTGCGTATCTTTTAAACAAAAGAGGCGTTGAAAATATTTTTATTCATTTTTATTCCTGTCTGCATACCGGCCAAGCCTCAATTAATAAGGCAAAAAAAATCGTTGAGATTTTAAATAAATACCAATTCAAATCAAAATTGTACTTAGTGCCTTTTATCGAAATTCAAAGAGAGATCCTTGACCAAAGTCCACCTTCACTTCGAATCCTTCTATATCGGAGATTTATGTTCCGAATTGCCGAAAAACTTGCTGAAAAACAAAAAGCTTGTGTATTAACTACCGGCGAGTCAGTTGGTCAGGTTGCTTCCCAAACCTTGGAAAATATCAAGGCAATATCAGAATCAATTGAAATCCCAATCCTCAGGCCGTTAATCGGTTTTAATAAGGAAGAAATTATAAGTCTTTCCAAGAAAATTGGAACGTATGAAACTTCAATTTTACCTTGTCAGGATACCTGTACTCAATTTATGCCCGACCATCCAGAAACTAAAGCTACTATCAGGCAAATCAAAAAGGCCGAGGAAAACCTTGACCTCGATAAATTAATTGAAATGGGAGTCCAATCTATTGAAGAAGTGACAGTTCAGTAGAGGGTAAATTAATAATAAGGATTTCGGTTTGGCAAATTCCGAATTCTTTAGCCATTTCTTTAGAAGGCATCCAGACATCAACAAAATTTGTTTTCCGGTAATGCATCCGATCCTCAACTATAAAAAGCTCGTCTCCGAATATTTCCGGAATCTGAATTGTTGAATAAAGCGGCAACATATTTGTGGCTACGATTCCCTTCCGGACTTTTCCGCCTGAAGCGGTTATGTACGGAGTATCGTCAGTTTCATCCGGTGAACTGGAATAAGCGGTAAGCCAAACTTTTGAAGAGAGAATTTTTGGAGCCGGTTTAACCGAGTAATCTATCTCACTCTTTTTTGCAAAGCTGTAATCAATATGAAGAAAAACAACTAAGAAAAGAAGTATTATTGCTAGAGCGGCAAAAATCACTTTTATTTTTGTACTCATATTTTTTTATTTAAAAAAGCCCTGAAAGAGGACTATAATTAATTATACCATTTCACACCCAGTATTATAGTGAAATAAATCAACAAGTCAAGTAATATGTCAACTTCTGAAAATATCCAAATAATCTACGAATCTGATGATTTTTTAGCTGTAAATAAACCAGCCGGTCTTCTAATTCACCCCACTGAAAACAGTAGTGAAAAAACTTTGGTTGATTGGCTTCTTCAAAGATATCCGGAAATAAAAAATGTTGGTGACCGGCCGGATATAAGGCCCGGCATTGTCCATCGCTTAGACAGAGACACGTCCGGCATTCTTATTATTGCCCGAACTCAAGAATTTTTCAGTTATTTTAAACATCTTTTAAAAACAAGACAGATTGAAAAAATATACCTTGCCCTTGTCTGGGGTAAAATATTAAGAAAAGGAAAGATAAATAAACCTTTAGGCCTTAAATCGGGAACCACGAGAAGAACTACCAGAGGCAAAAATCTCAAGATGATTAAAGAAGCCGTAACTCTATATAAGCCCCTTAAATATTTTAAAAAAAATAATGAGAATTTCACTCTTCTTGAACTTCATCCTAAAACCGGTCGAACTCACCAATTAAGAGTTCATATGGCAAGTATCCACCATTCAATAATTGGTGACGAAAGATATGGACGAAAGAGAAATCCATTTAATGTCAATCGGCAGTTCCTTCACGCCAAATCAGTGGAATTCAATACCTTAAAAGGTGAGAGAATAAGGCTTGAAGCCCCGCTTGCCGAGGATCTCCGAAATATTTTAGATT
>CAZJVK010000016.1:0-8120 GCA_964549725.1 uncultured Candidatus Saccharibacteria bacterium
ATGGCGGTACCAAAGGCAAAAATATTTTCTTCGTATAAAGAACCAAGTTATATTCAACCTCACTTTGCGGAGATTCAATTCAATTCTTTTAATTGGTTTTTGAAAAAAGGTTTTCAGGAACTTTTAGATGAAATTTCTCCGATTGTTGACCACATTGGAGAGGAATTTGAGCTTCATTTTCTAAATTACAAATTTGATAAGCCTAAATATACCGAAGTCCAAGCTCGCGCTAAAAACCGGAATTATGAAGTTGCTCTACGGGCTAATGTAAAATTAGTAGATAAGAAAAATAATAGTAATATTACCCAGGAAGTGTATTTGGGTGATTTTCCGATAATGACCAGTCGAGGAACGTTTATTGTGAATGGGGTGGAACGGGTGATTATTTCTCAACTTATTCGTTCTCCAGGAGTTTATTACAGCGCTAGTATGATTCAAGGCAGGAAGCAATTTGGAGCCAAAGTTATTCCTAACCGTGGTTCTTGGCTGGAGATTGAAACAGCGAGAGATGGAACAATTGGAGTAAAAATTGATAGGAAGCGAAAGACACCGATAACCCAGCTTTTCCGAACTTTTGGGCTGGAGACCAACGAAGAGATTTTAGAAATATTTAAGGATGTTGATGAAGGGGATATAAAGTATATTGAAAAGACTTTGAATAAGGATTCGGCAAAAACGGTTAATGAATCTTATACTGAATTGTACAAAATTCTTCGGCCGGGAGATGTAGCAAACGTAGAAAATGCCAAATCTTTAATTGATCCAATTTTTAAACGCGAAGACCGCTATGATTTAAGTGAAGCAGGACGGTATAAAATAAACCAGCGGCTAGAGATTAATAATAAAGGAGGCTTATTAATCAAGGACGATCTTATTGAAATAATAAAAGAGATAATTCGCTTGAATAACAATCCCGAAGCAAAACAGGACGACATAGATCATTTAGGTAATCGGCGAGTTCGATCTGTTGGAGAATTGATTCAATCTCGGCTGCGAATTGGATTTGCAAGACTTCGGCGGGCAGTTCAGGATAAAATGTCAACTTTGGATAGAGATAATCTTCAGCCGGCCCAGCTTATAAATTATAAAATTCTCACTTCAGTTGTTAATAGTTTTATGTTCTCGTCTCAGCTTTCTCAGTTTATGGACCAATCAAACCCGCTTTCGGAACTTGAACACAAACGGCGGCTTTCAGCGTTAGGTCCAGGAGGTCTTACTCGTGAACGCGCCGGACTTGATATTCGAGATGTCCATACTTCTTACTACGGGCGGATTTGTCCAATTCAAACTCCTGAAGGCGCTAATATTGGATTGGTAAATTATTTAGCTAGCTTTGCCAGATTGAATGACCTCGGTTTTATTGAAACTCCATATTTTAAAGTAGAAAAAGGGAAGATTACTAAGAAAGTAGTTTGGATGGATGCTTTTGAGGAGCGGAAATATAATATTTCTCAAGCTGATTTAGAATTAAGCAAGGAAGGGAATATTAAGGGTAAAGAAGTAGCAGCTCGAATTGGAGGTAGAGCCGGCAAGTGTAAACAAGAGGAGATAGATTATATTGATGTTTCTCCGAATCAGCTTATCAGTGTTTCAACCTCCCTTATTCCATTTTTAGAACACGATGACGCCAATCGGGCTTTAATGGGTTCAAATATGCAACGTCAAGCAGTACCTTTAATAATACCCCAAGCGCCGCTTGTCGGGACCGGCTTAGAAGAGAAAACCGTTTTTGATTCCGGATTAGCTGTTTTCGCAGAAGAACCCGGTGTGGTTCGTAAAAGCGATGGTGAGAAAATTATTATAGAAAACAAGTTAAGCAAGAAGGAATACCCACTTATTAAGTTTCGGCGTTCAAATGATTCAACCTGTATTTCTCAACGGCCGGTTGTTAAACCTGGTGATGAAATTAAAAAGAATCAACTTTTAGCCGATGGACCTTCAACTGATAGCGGGATATTGGCCTTGGGCCAAAACTTACTGGTGGCGTTTTTACCTTGGGAAGGAGCCAACTTTGAAGACGCCATTTTGGTTTCGAAACGAGTAACTGAAGAAGGCAGTTTTAATTCTATAAATATTGAGACATATACCTGCTCAGTTCGGAATACAAAACTTGGACCGGAAGTTACAACTCCTGATATTCCGAATGTAGCCGAGGATAAACTACGAAACCTTGATGGGGAGGGAATAATTAGGATTGGAGCCGAAGTTCAGGCTAATGATATTTTAGTAGGTAAGATTTCTCCAAAAGGTGAGTCAGAATTAACACCTGAGGAACGGTTGCTTCGAGCGATTTTTGGAGAGAAAGCTCGAGATATTAAGGATACCTCTCTTACTCTTCCTCATGCTAAACGAGGACGGATAATTGGAATCAAGATATTTTCTCAAGAAAAAGAGGATAAAATGGAACCTGGCATTATTAAAAAGATCCAGGTGGAAGTGGCACAAGTTCGGAAAATTAAGGCCGGAGATAAATTATCCGGGCGACATGGTAATAAAGGAGTGATTTCCCAAATCCGGCCGGTGGAAGATATGCCTTTTCTAGAAGACGGAACGCCGATTGATATTATTTTGAACCCGCTTGGAGTAATTTCAAGAATGAATATTGGTCAGGTTTTAGAAACACATCTTGGACTTGCGGCTAAAAAGAATGGCTATCGAGCGATAGTTCCAAACTTTGTAGGAGGTGATCAAAAAGAAATTCAGGAGGAGCTTAGAAAGGCCGGATTGCCGGAAACCGGCCAGGTTGAACTTTATAATGGTCTTACCGGCGAGAAGTTTCGAAAACCAATTACGATTGGTTACATTTATATGTTGAAACTTCATCACTTGGTGGAAGATAAAATTCATATGCGTTCAACCGGACCATATTCTCTTGTTACTCAGCAGCCATTAGGTGGTAAAGCTCAGCTTGGCGGTCAACGGTTTGGCGAGATGGAGGTTTGGGCTCTTGAAGGGTATGGAGCAGCTCATTCTCTTCAAGAAATGCTTACTATTAAATCTGATGACGTTTTGGGTCGATCGGCAGCTTTTGAATCAATTATCAGAGGACGGCGGATTAAGAAACCAACTGTTCCGGCGTCGTTTAATGTATTAGTTAATGAAATAAAATCATTAGGTCTTGACGTTGATTATGGTAGTGAAAATAATGTTAATAAAAGTTTTGAAGAAGAAATAGATGATGAGTAATCCCGATGCGTTCGAAATTTTAATTTCGTTCCGCATCGAGGATCCTCGATTTTATTTCAAAATCAAAGATTTTGATAAAATCGGGAGAAGTAGCAAATAGTAATGAGCTATAAATCACTAAACCATAAATTATTTAAAAGAACATGTCTAACAATCTGAGAAATATAAAGGATATAGATTATATTACAATCAATATTGCTTCACCGGAGAAAATCCTTTCCTGGTCTCATGGAGAAGTGATTAAGCCTGAAACCCTAAATTATCGCACTCAGCGTCCGGAAAAAGATGGGCTTTTTTCAGAAAGAATTTTTGGGCCAACTAAAGATTATGAATGTTATTGCGGAAAGTATAAGAAAGCTAGGTATAAAGGAGTGATTTGCGAGCGTTGCGGTGTTGAGGTAACCCGATCAAGTGTTCGTCGGGAACGGATGGGGCATATTAAATTGGCAACGCCGGTGGTTAATATTTGGTTTTTCCGAGCGATTCCTTCAAAAATCGGGACTCTTCTTGGTATTTCAGTATCGAAATTGGAGCGGGTTGTGTATTACGCTGATTATATTGTAACCGGAGTTAATGAAGCAAATCGGAAACAAGCCCTTAATTTAATTAAGGAGGAATACAAGATATTAAAATCAAAAGAGGAAAACAAGGAAAAACTTGAGGAATCTAAAAATAGGAGCGAGAGTATTTTAAAAAATCTTCATAAAGGCATGATTATCTCCGAAGACGAATATCTGTTTTTTGCCCGTCGATTCGGAGATGTTTTTGAGGCCGGTCGAGGAGGCGAGGCAATTTTAGAAATATTAAAGTCGCTTGATCTTAAAAAATTGGTCGGAGACCTTAAAGCTGAAACTAAAAGTACTCAGGATTCCAGCCGGCGACGAAAAATTTTTGAGCGGCTGAAACTTACCAGAGCTTTCATTAAGTCTGGTAATAAGCCGGAGTGGATGATTATGACCATAGTTCCTATTTTGCCGCCTGAGCTTCGTCCAATGATCGCATTAGATGGCGGTCGGTTTGCAACAGCGGATTTAAATGATCTTTATCGCCGGGTAATTAATCGGAATAATCGTTTAAAAAGACTTATAGAGCTTAAGTCTCCGGATGTGATTCTTACAAACGAGAAACGAATGCTCCAAGAAGCAGTTGACGCTTTAATTGATAATACTAAACGGCTAAACAGACAGGGAACGTTTTCGAAGCGCCGGCCGCTTAAATCTTTAGCTGAAATGCTAAAAGGAAAACAGGGGCGGTTTCGTCAGAATCTTCTTGGGAAACGGGTTGATTATTCCGGCCGGTCGGTGATTGTAGTTGGTTCGAAATTAAATCTTGACCAATGTGGTTTACCGAAAAATCTGGCTTTGGAAATCTTTAGACCGTTCGTTATTAATAGACTTATCGGACAAGGTTTAGCTTATAATATTAAACAGGCTAATCGGTTAATTGAGCAGGGATTGTCGGAAGTCTGGGCAATCTTGGAAGACGTTATTAAAGACAAGATGGTGCTTTTAAATAGAGCTCCAACTTTGCATCGGTTGGGAATCCAAGCTTTTAAGCCGGTTCTGATTGAGGACCTGGTAATTCAACTTCACCCATTAACTTGTTCAGCTTTTAATGCTGACTTTGATGGGGACCAAATGGCGGTTCATTTACCTCTAACCGAGGAAGCTCAGTATGAATGCCGAGAATTAATGAATGCCAAAAATAATCTTTTAGCGCCGGCAAATGGGGAACCGATTGTTTATCCAACCCAAGACATGGTTTTGGGTTGTTACTATCTTACTCGCATTGAAGAAGGAGCTAAAGGCGAGGGTAAGCGATTCTCTGACTATGTTGAAATAACTCATGCTTTTGAACAAGGAAGTATTGACATTTCATCTAAAATTAAAGTACCGGTTGACGGGAAATTAATTGAGACTACATACGGCCGAATGATATTCAATGCATTATTACCGAAAGATTTTCAATATATGAACAAGGAATTTACCAAGAAAAGTCTGAAAAGTGTTTTTGCTAAAATAATCAAAACTTGCGGAATTAAAGAATCTCATGAATATCTTGACAAAATTAAAAATCTTGGTTTCAAATATTCAACCCAGTCGGCGATTTCAATAGGGATGGCTGATATTGAAGTTCCAAAAGATAAGAAAGTAGTTTTAAAAGAAGCCGAAGAAAAAGTGAATAAAATAGAAAAACAATATAAAGAAGGCCTTTTATCTAATGAGGAGCGGGAAGAGCATGTAGTTGAAACTTGGACTGAGGCTAAAGATAAAATTGGGGATTTGGTAAAAAAAACACTCGGGAAGAATAATTCCGTAAATTTCATTATTACTTCCAGAGCCCGAGGAAGTTGGGCCCAATCTAATCAGATAATGGGAATGCGAGGATTAGTGGTTAACCCTCGGGGAAGAATAATTGAATTACCGGTCAAGCTTTCATATAAGGAAGGTTTATCAACTTTAGAATTCTTCATTTCTACTCATGGAGCCCGAAAGGGTACGGCTGATACCGCTTTAAAAACGGCTACGGCCGGGTATCTTACCCGACGTTTAGTTGACGTGGTTCAAGATATTATTATTTGGGAAAAAGATTGTGGAACAAAAAGGGGAATTGAAATTGTGCGCGCGGAGGGTGAGGAGTATGGTTATGAATTTGCCGACCGATTATATTCACGAACCTTACTTCAGGATTTAAAAGATGGCCGAAAGAAATTAGCCAATGCCGGAGATATTATTGACCGGGAGTTGGCTTGGAAAATTCAGAAATCCGGAATAAACAAGGTCAAGGTTCGGTCACCATTGACATGTAATAGCCCATGGGGAATTTGTTCCAAATGTTATGGTTTGGATCTTTCTAAAGGAGAATTAATTAAGGAGGGTGAAGCCGTGGGTATTATCGCAGCCCAGTCAATCGGGGAACCGGGGACTCAACTTACCTTGCGCACTTTTCATATCGGAGGCTTGGCCGGAGTGGATATTACTCATGGTTTACCAAGAGTGGAAGAAATGTTTGAAGCTCGGAAACCGAAAGGTAAAGCGGTAATGAGCAAGTTTGATGGTCAAGTAACCGAAATTGAAGAAAAGGGCAATATTTGGGTGGTTAAAATTAGCAAAACAGACAAGAAGAAATCAAGTGTTGAGTATACTGTATCTCGGGGAATAAAGCTTTACGTTAATAAAGGAGACAATATTAAAAAGGGACAGTTGATTTCAGAAGGTCCGATTGACCCGCAAGAAATGTTAAAGTATCAGGGTATTGATAAATTACAGCACTATATCGTAAATGAAGTTCAAAAGGTTTATGTGCCTGAAGGGGCGGCAATAAATGATAAGCATATTGAGCTTATTATCCGTCAGATGTTTTCAAAATATACAATTACGGATTCGGGTGATTCCAGCTTCTCTCCGGGTGCGTTAGTTGATAAATATCGTTTAAAGGAGGAGAATAAAAGAGTTCGAGATGCTGGTGGAGAAATTGCTAAAGCCAGACAGGAAGTTTTAGGTATTACTAAGGTGGCTTTAAATACAGAAAGCTTTCTCTCCGCAGCTTCATTTCAGGAGACTAGTCGAGTGTTGGTGAATGCCGCGGTAGAGGGCAAAAAAGATATTTTAAGAGGTCTCAAAGAAAATGTAATTATTGGAAAACTTATTCCAGCCGGCACCGGTTGGCGAGGATTACCGAAAGATGTGATTGAAGAGGCTTGGCAAAAGAGACAGGAAGTTGAGGGTGGAGAAAAAGAGGAGTAGAATAATTTATAAACTAAAACATGAATGATGAGAAAAAAATATATGATTTAACAGTCCTTCTTAAAAAAGAAGATCAGTCGCTAGTTGAAAAATTAATTAAGAAACATAGCGGAGAGAATCTTTTTGATATTCAGCCTTTTACCAAAGTTAATTTAGCGTATCCAATCAAGGGTGAAAACCAAGCTTTTATGGCCGCAATTGGTTTTTCAATGGAACCTCTTGCGGTAGTGGAGTTTGAACATGAACTTCGGACTGACAGCCAGATTTTTCGTTATTTACTTCTTAAAAAATCAAAAACCAAAGTTGTGGATAGAAAAATTACTTCTCCACCAGCCGGTGGAAATAAATACTTGAGTAAAACTGGCCGACGGGTTTCACAAGATGAGCGCCCGGGAGGTGAGAAAAAGTATAAGGATAATAAAAGCGAGTTATTTACTAGCAATGAGGCATTAGAGCGGAAGATTAAGGAAATTAGTGAGTAGTCCCGATGCGTTCGAAATTTTAATTTCGTTCCGCATCGAGGATCCTCGATTTTATTTCAAAATCAAAGATTTTGATAAAATCGGGATAAGTAGTTGTAAAATGGATTTAATATGGTTTATAGTTATTTAAAGGTCATAAACGGAGATATTAATATATTAAGACTATGAATTTTAACAAAGTAATTATTGTTGGCAGAATGACAGCTGATCCGGAACTTCGAACGGTTTCATCAGGTAACTCAGTAACAAGTTTTGGGGTGGCTACCAATCGATATTGGGTTAATAAACAAGGAGAACGTCAAGAGGGAACTGAGTTTCACAATGTAGTTGTTTGGGGTAAGCAAGCTGAGATAGTAAATCAATTTCTCAAAAAAGGCTCCCTAATCTTAATTGAAGGTAGATTACAAACCAGAGATTGGGAGGGTCGGGATGGTCAGAAAAGGCGAACAACTGAAATTGTGGCCCAGAGAGTTCAATTTGGACCGAGAAGTTCAGGAACCAGCAGTTCTTTTTCAGGAGACACTCAGAGAAGTTCCAAAGGTAGTGAAAGTGATAAGAAAAAGTCGGACGAGAAAATACCGGAGATTAACATTGACGATTTAGGTGAGAATGAAGAGGGGATAAAGAGCGAAGATATCCCGTTTT
This sequence comes from uncultured Candidatus Saccharibacteria bacterium, assembly GCA_964549725.1. GTDB lineage: Bacteria > Patescibacteriota > Minisyncoccia > UBA6257 > GWB1-50-10 > DATGCT01. The sequence goes on from CAZJVK010000016.1 coordinate 8,060, forward strand.
AGAAAGTAAGTAGTCCCGATGCGTTCGAAATTTTAATTTCGTTCCGCATCGAGGATCCTCG
>CAZJVK010000017.1:0-7998 GCA_964549725.1 uncultured Candidatus Saccharibacteria bacterium
AAATAGTTTCACCGCCGCCAACTATTATACAAGCATCTTTATTTTTTAAAATTGCCTGCCAAACAGATTTAGTACCTTCGGAGAATTTTTTTTCTTCAAACTTACCCATTGGTCCGTTCCAGATGATAGTTTTTGAATTCTGAATTACATCGGCGTAGATTTGAGCAGTTTTTTCACCAATGTCTGAAATCTGGTTTTCTTCTATTTTATAATCAACCGGAACAAATACTTTATCAGCCGCGGCGTAATTTTGAATTTCATTTTTTACTGAATTATCTTTTACGGAGTTGCCGGTATCAATCCCCTGTTCTTCAAGAAACGTGTTGGCCGGACCGCCACCTAGAAGAAGATTATCAATTTTGTCCCATAGGTTTTTAAGAACTCCGAGCTTATCGGATGTCTTTATACCTCCTAAAATTAGAGTTAGAGGATGTTCAGGGTTTTTTATTGCCCTTTCCAGAATTTCAAGCTCTTTTTGGAGGTGAAGACCGCCAAATGAGGGTAAAAACCGGGTTATTTCGACCACAGAGGCGTTTTTACGGTGACATACGGGGAATGCGTCATTAACGTAGAAATCGGCTAGATCGGCGAGTTTTTTAGCAAAATCTTTACTATTTTCCTGCTCTTCTTTGTAAAAACGAAGATTTTCCAAGAGAAAAATCTTGAAATTATTTTTGTTGATTTCCTCCCCCGCCTCACTAAGGTGCTTGATAAATTCAACTTCAGTATTTATTTTTTTTGAAATAATTTCGGCAAAAAGTTCAAGCGAAGACGGGTTTTCACCATACCGACCCTGGTGGCTTATGAGAACCACTTTTATATTGTAATTGAGAAGTTTTTGGATTGTCGGAATAATTACCTGGAGACGGTAATATTCTTTTTCTTCATTTTTTTTAGCGTTGAGATCAATTCGCAGGAGGCAGGTTTTGCCCTCCAGGTTTTTTAAGTTTTTGTCTGAGATATATTTTATTGACATCCTGATGGAGTTTAATTATTAGCAGTGAATTCCCGGCGAAGTCTACTGTCCCACACTCGAGGCGCAGTATCATCGACGTGATATAGTTTCACTTCCGAGTTCGGAATGGGATCGGGTGGTCCATATATCACTAAATCACCAGGAAATCACTGATAATAATTTCCGTTTTAAAAAACTAAATACACTAATTTCTATTAATATTATAAGCAGAGCTTGCATCTCCCTGCGTTCGGAAAATTCTTAAACTAGGTTGCCCTGGGCTTCGCTATGCTTTGCATAAAGCTCAGCCCGTCTCCGCTGTTCAAACACAAGCAGTTGTGTTTTCACTACGCTACGACCCCCTTCCTTATTATAAGCAAAGCTTGCAATTTCGTCAGTCGGTTGAAATAAATATACTTTCAGTACATTTATTTCACCTCCTTCCTTATTATAATACAAATTAGCGTTAAAAAAGAGTATTGTTTTCAAGTTTTTTTCATCTAACGAAAAACCCAGCTTTTCGAGATAGAAATTACTACTAAATAAAGAAGTTATTAGTATCTCTTGGCTCAATGTTTTACTAATGTAAACTTTGACGCCTATTTTTCCGAAGAAAAATAATTGTCGCAGAATACGAGGTAAAACATTTACACTCCTTACGGAGTTTACACCTAAGACCTATCAACCTGGTGGTCTTCCAGGACTTCTTACGCCCCCTGAGCAAATTCAGCAAGATATTGAAAAATCTTTATAACCAATACTTGTTAAATTTGTTCAGAGGACGTTGGTGTTTAATCTTGGGAGGGGCTTCGTGCTTAGATGCTTTCAGCTCTTATCCCTTCCAAACATAGCTACCCGGCGATTCACCTGGTGGCAAAGCCGGTACACCAGAGGTTTGTCCAACCCGGTCCTCTCGTACTAGGGTCAGCTTCCCTCAAACACTCAGCGCCGACAGCAGATAGAGACCAACCTGTCTCACGACGGTCTAACGATTTACCTGCTATTACTAGCAGAACCAGACTATACCTTTTCCCAACCTCCGAAGGTTGAGAACTGACGTATTAGCTAACAAAATCTATTTGCTAACTCCGTTTGCTTTAAAAAAAAGCAAAACAAGTCGTTACGGGGACATTAAATCTTGTAGGTCATTGTTGGGATTATGTGTGGTTTAACTATTTCTATGAATTTTTCGTATTCAGTTCTGCCGATTCTTATTTTATATTTACTTCTGTCTTTTATTATCGTTGTGGAAATATCGAAAGATTCTTTAAGGAGATCTTGAATTTCGTTCTGTTCTTGAATCGAGAAACAGTGGGTGTTAAGTGTGAAACTCTTGTTTGTATTTGAGCCGTCATCCATAAACCACACGGCCAGTATTCGGGAATTGATAGTTTTCTTCAGTAAATCTATTGGGATAATTTTTATTTTATTCTCATAGAAAAAAGGATAAATTATTCCCAGTTCCCTTAATGTCTTGGTATGGAAATACCAAGCTATTTCATTTTTCCACTCAACCCTTTTGGGTTTTGTAGAGACGAGGTCTTTTACCATCTCGTATTTCCAGAATACATATTCTTTTTGCTTCTCTCCATGATGAACTCTGAATCGCGCGGTAATTGGATGTCTTATTCCAGAAGATCTGCATTCTAGACTTGAGTCTCCTAACAATGAACCAATTATCACATCAAATTGATGTGTCGGAAGTAAAGATTTAAGTCTTCCCACGGTATTATCCATATTTTAATTATAACATTGAATTTAGTATGGACTCCACCGTTATGAGTCAGTTTATGCTGGGCTTAGTTTTTGTCCTTACCCAGCTCGCGTACCACTTTAATTGGCGAACAGCCAAACCCTTGGGACCTTCTCCAGCCCCAGGATGTGATGAGCCGACCACTTATTCCATTATTACTAATGGCGCAGACTATACCTTCATCTAACTTCCCGGATTTAGGTTTTTACCATGTCCGTGGAGTGTTTTAGTTAGAGGCGGCGTGTTGATATTACTGTGTAAAGTAATATCCTCCCCTTTCGGGTCAGTCGTTACGGGGTTAATCCTGATATAAATCAGGACAACTTCCCACGGAATTGACCATATATTTATTGTACTGTTTTGAGCTGAGTTTGTTTATATATATGGCTTTCTCCGTTATGAGCCGCTTTTACCTCGACATTCGGCTAATTTATCGAGGTGTCGAACTCCGCCGTCGATGTGAACTCTCGGGCGGAACTAACCTGTTATCCCCGGGGTAGCTTTTATCCGATATCTCCAACCTTTCTATAAAGAATTGTCGGGTCGCTAAGTTCTGCTTTCGCATCTGCGCGGCTTGGAGGCCTTGCAGTCAAGCCAGCTTATACCTTTGTGCTTCAGGTCCGATTTCCATCCGGACCAAGCTGACCTTAATAAACTTCTCCGTTACTTTTTGGGAGAAATCCGCCCCAGATAAACTGCCCACCAGGCACTGTCCCGTGCCGTTTTTGCCGTCACGGTTGAGATATCAATATTTGTAAGGCGGGTGTTCCATTGACGGCTCCTCTTCGGCCGGAACCGAAGACTCAAAGCCTCCCCACTACGCTCTGCAAACAAAAACTAATATCAATACCAAGCTACAGTAAAGCTCCCGGGGTCTTTTCGTCTTGCTGCCGGTATCCCGCATCTTCACGGGAATTGCATTTTCATCGGGCTCCTCGCTGAGACAGTTCCCCAGTCGTTACGCCTTTCGTGCGCTCCGGAACTTACCCGGAAAGGAATTGCGCTCAGTTTGTTACTATCCATTTATAATGGATGGATGGAATATTTCTATCCATCTCTCTATGTCGCCATAGAGTTCGGACTATATCTTCTTTCATTATTTATTAATGAGAGCTTGGCGTGTAGTCTCTGAGGATCCCCTTTTATGGGTTTCCTGCTGATTGTCCGCATCACCTGAGAGATTGTTACTTCATAGAAGTACTCCAGGATACATAGCGGATGTTCCAGCATATAGCCAAGTTTTACTAAGGCAACACTTCACCTTAGAACGGTTATAGTTACCGCTGACATTGACAAGGGCTTCGGTCAGTGAGCATGAATACCGAAGTATTTACACCCCCAACGTTAACCTTCTTGCATCGGTCAGGCGTCACCCCCTATACATCCTCTTGCGAGTTAGCAGGGAGCTGTGTTTTTAGTAAACAGTCGCCAGGGAGACTTTAGCTGCGGCCCACAAATGTGGGCAGACCTTATTCCGAAGTTACGGTCGCTTTTTTGCCGAGTTCCTTAGCGAGGACTCACCCGTTCCCCTTGGGCTACTCGCCCTGTCTACCTGTGGTGGTTTGCGGTACGGAATCGTATAAAATCTGTATTGTTAAATACTACCTAGAGGTTTTTCTTGGAGAGCTCTTCGCTTGAATTGATTAAGCCAAAACTTAATCTTTCCTCAATATCGAGGTTTATGTGCCCGGATTTTCCTGAAGCACACCTTTAGATACCAAGGACGCCAAACCATTAAGGCGCTCAAACTTATTTCCCTCGTCCCCCCATTGGAATTTCTTATACGATGGGTCGGAATATTAACCGACTGTCCTTCGACTGCGGTTTTCACCATCGCCTTAGGACCGCCTAACCCTCCGCCGATTTTCGTTGCGGAGGAAACCTTAGACTTTCGGGGTCCCGATTTTTCATCGAGATAGCGATTACTTATGCCAACATTCTCTCTTCCTAGCGCTCCACCGAACCTTCCGATTCGGCTTCAGTGCCCTAGAAATGCTCTCCTACCGCCAATGCATAAAGCACTGGCCCGTGTTTTCGGTACCTTGCTTGAGCCCCGGTAAATTTTCGGCGCCGTTACGCTTGAATAGTGAGCTGTTACGCACTCTTTAAAGGATGGCGGCTTCTAGGCCAACCTCCTATTTGTTTTAGCGCGACGACTGCCTTTAACACTTAGCAAGAATTTAGGGACCTTAAACGACGATCTGGGCTGTTTCCCTTTCGACCACGAAGCTTAGCCCCCGTAGTCTGACTGCCGTGAAACATTCTCCGGCATTCGGAGTTTGATTAATTGTCCGAGCTTTCGCCCTGTGACAATCATTCAGTGCTCTACCTCCAGAGAACTTTACACGACGCTAGCCCTAAAGCTATTTCGGAGAGAACCAGCTATTCCCAGGCTCGATTAGCTTTTCACTCCTTACCCCAGTTCATCCAAAGACTTTGAACGGTCTACTGGTGCGGGCCTCCCCCCAGTTTTACTTGGGGTTCACCCTGACCAGGGCAAGCTCGCCTGGCTTCGGGTCCGTTGCCATCCCTAAACGCGCTTTTAACGCTCGCTTTCACTATGCCTCCGCTCCGTAGAGCTTAGACTAACAGGAAAAACAACGACTCGTTGGCTCGTTCTGCAAAAAGCACGCCGTCAGTCAATACAAAAGTATTAACCTCCGACTCCTTGTAAGTAAATGGTTTCAGGTTCTATTTCACCGCCCTAACAGGGCTACTTTTCACCTTTCCCTCACGGTACTTGTTCACTATCGATTATCGACTGTATTTAGTCTTACCAGATAGTACTGGCAAATTCCTACGAGGTTATATGGCCTCGCAGTACTCAAGAATAAAAACAAGAAAGTCTTTCAGCTTTCACCTACAGGACTTTCACCTTCTTTGGTGCTTCTTTCCAGAAAGCTTTGGTTAACCGAAAGATTGTTAACTTTCCTATCTCACAAATCGCTAAGCGTGTATTGCCGTATGGCAATATACGCTATGCGATAAGCAAGATACGTTTTTATCTTATAACCCCGATCAATGCAAAGCATCGATTGGTTTAGACTTCTCCCTTTTCACTCGCCGCTACTAAGGGAATAACGATCTTATGCAAAGCATAAAATATTATTGTTCTCTTTTCCTCCAGGTACTGAGATGTTTCACTTCCCTGGGTTCGCTCCCTTGGCCACTTATGTGCCAGGGTGACTGAGGTTTGCTCAGTCGGGTTTCCCCATTCGGACATTCCCGGATCAAAGGTTGCTACGCACCTACCCGAGACTTATCGCAGCTACGCCACGTCCTTCATCGCCAGTCGATATCAAGGCATCCACCATTCACTCTTAAATTTTAATGTAAGTAATTTCTATCTCAAAAAACCGGCTTTTTCGTTTTGACGAAAAAACTTGAATTTTGAATTAGCTCGTATTTTTCCCTTCAAAATTACTTTCAGGGATTGTTAAAGTTCATTCGTTTCAAATAAAAATCCGCCGTTTCGGCGGAACTCCCAAACAAGGATTATATATCCCTGTTTAAATAGGGCTTCCGCTTTTATATGTGATCGTTTCTTTCATTTCAGTAACAAGTATATTCGGTGGTTTGTCCGTTGTCAACATACTTAAACCACCTTAACTATGATACTCGGGTTTAGATTTAAGGTCAACCTTTTCTGGGGATAATCCCCTTCTCTAATTTCAGATTAATAAAAAAATCCTAAGCTCTCTCTTCGTACCATTCTTTAGCTTTCTTTAGTAGTTTTTTAAAAACATCTCTTTTTTCTTTAATATATTCTACTCTATCCGCCCCCTTTTCATATGCTTTCCTTTTTACCTCTGAATATTCTTTTGCTGCCTCAGGATGAGCGCGAAGGTAATCCCGGAAATACAACAAAGGAGTATTTTGAGGATTATTTTTTTCTCTAATATGAATACTGACAAGACGTTCACCGGAAGAAGCATCGCGGGTAAAGTACCTTTCGTTATATTTTTCAAACTTTTCCTCATAAATATATCCGGCTTCCTCCATTTCTTCTTTGAAATCATCAACATCTTTCAATAATTCCACTATTACTAAAATATCAATTTGGGGCTTAGCCCACATACCCTTAACAGAAGTAGAGCCGATATGCTCAATACTTAAAACCTTGTCGCCAAGTATATTTTTAATTATTTCCTTCTCTTTTTCGTATTTTTGAACCCATTCAGGGTTGTACGGTTCAACCGAGTATGGTCTGTCCCTTTTTTCCATATTTTCATTGTATCACCCAAAACAAAAACGACCTATTTCTAAGTCATCCTAAAAGGTTTCTGAGTTCTTTTTACCTTTTATTAATCTTTGACTATTTCAACATTTTGAGAGCTTTCCAGATACTATCCTCTTTGTACTCATTATCTAGTAATTTCTTGAAAATTGCTTCACTAATATCTTTTCGCACGGGATTATATACATTAGAAATTAAACCTTTTATATCCCAATTTTCGTAATTAGGGAAACGAATAGCGTAATGCGAAGACCCACCCTTTGGTTGGGTAACTTTTAAATCAAGTTCTTGGGCTGCCCTTATCCAAATTTCTTTCTTTTTTATATTACCGAGTTGTTGCCATAGGTCCTTACGTCTAATTCTGTCTTCAGCCATAAATAAGTCGTCGTTTTAACAGAACTGAAATTCACGCTCACGCACAATTTTAATTTTCGGAAGTTCGTGTGTTTGTCCTCCTTTAATTTCTAGATCGTTTATTGGGATATGGAAAGCTGTCTTAATCGTATTAATTAATGCCTTCGTTACTTCTTCTTCTGATGGATTTTTACTGCTTCCGCCGGTAACAATCCCTTCAAATTCCATACATTTTGCTGACCACCCTTCCTCATCAATATCAAAAGAGAAAGTAAACTGTCCTCCAACACTTTCTATCTGCCCCTCCATTCTTTTAAGGGCTTCTTGTATTTCCTTATCATCTACTTTTTCACGAGCAAAAAACTTTTTTATCCACATGTATTTATTATAACAATTTTATATTTCATTGGTTGTGTATAATAACTTATTAGTAATCAAAAGTCAATAAACGCAATACTTTTTAAAAATTGTCAAATTTCCTGAGGTAGTTATGATTTTTTGAGATTTGATAGCTTTTCCTGTGTCTTTTTTAACTTCTTCGTTTATGAGCTTTGTTTTAGTAAAAGGTTCCTGATGTCTTTTTTCTCCAATTCCTATAAGCTAAAAGCTATCAGCTATAAGCTATTTTTTATACTCCTGACACCTTTTTCACACAGTTTCAATCAGGCGCGCGACTGCGCCGCCGCATTTTTTACATTT
>CAZJVK010000018.1:0-7981 GCA_964549725.1 uncultured Candidatus Saccharibacteria bacterium
TTATCTAACTTATGCCCAGTGAAACTTCGCTGCCGCGCCTAACGGCACGAAAAGCAAAGGAATAGCAGCATAGTTTCACCGGGTTCACCCAGTGAAATTACGTTGATATCTTACGATAAGAAACGAGACGTAATAATAGCTTAGGTTCAGTATAAAGTAAGGAATTAAAATATAAGGTCAATTAATTTATTAAATCAACGAAATTTCTACTGGGATGGCGACCCCGAACATAATGCGCGAGTAGGATAACAGCAATCCGCTTCGCCCAAAACGGGAAGCACCTATTCGGTGCACGCGGATTGCCCATAATAATATAATCAAAGTCAATTAATATAAATTAGATTAGCAAGTGATGGCGCATTAAGTACGGGGTGCTCATTTTTATAGCTAATCGTTTCACTCTTAGACAAAAATGGCAAAGTATCACTACATAGCATCAAAACAAAATGGGGAAGTCGTGGAAGGCAATGTTGAGGCAACCCAGACCTCGGATGTTTTGGATTATCTTACTTCAAGGGACATGAAACCGGTGAGCGTAAAGCCGGTGGGAAAAGAGAAAAGTAAGGATATTCATCTTTTTGGTAAAGGTAAAATTACAATGGAAGACCGGATTTTTATTTTCCGGTATTTGGCTTTGATGCTTGGAATTGGGACAAATCTTTTGGAAGCAATCAATATTTTAATTGAGAATTTTGATAAAAAAGTGGTAAAAGATTTTCTAGCGGAAGTCCGTTCAAATCTTGAAAAAGGTAATCAATTTTATGTCAGTTTCGCCAAGCATCCTAAGGTGTTTAGTAATGCGCATGTGAACCTTGTTAAAGCCGGCGAGATTTCCGGAAGCTTGCAAAATGTTTTTCAAAACATCACCGACTCTTTAATTAAAGAGAAAGACTTAAAAAATAAACTTCAAAACGCCCTTATCTACCCCTCGCTTCTTTTGGGAATTTCAGTAGTTGTTTTAGTATTTTTGATAACTTTCGCCTTACCAAAAATTGCCAATGTATTTATGGATAGTGGTTTTGATCCGCCAGTATTTTCAAAAATCGTGTTTTCTATCGGTCTTTTTTTCGGCAATATTTGGTATTTGGTAATCGGGGGTTTAATTGCTTTGGTTGTTGGTTTTATTATTTCTTATAAAACCTCGCTTTTTGTCCAACGGGTAACTTGGAATATTATCGCCGACATACCCGTTATTAAAGACATTATAAGGAAACGGTCATTGCAACGGTTTGCCTCTACGGCTTCAAATTTAATTAAAGCCGGAATACCAATCAATCATGTATTAGAAATAACATCAGATGCGGCTAAGCAAGTTGAGTTGAAAGACGCCTTGAAACGGATAAATGAAAAAGGGCTTGCTAAAGGTTTAACTCTGGGCGAAGCTTTTAAACGGGAGCCGTTCTTTCCAAATGTGTTTATGAACTTAGTTGCAATTGCAGAGAAGGCCGGCCATTTAGAAAACGTTTTACTGACACTTTCGGATTTCTATATTACCGAGGTGGATAATTCTGTTAAACGTTTAGTTTCACTTTTAGAACCTCTGCTTTTACTTGTTATTGGGTTTATAATCGGGGTCATCGCCCTTTCAATTATTGTTCCAATTTATCAACTTACAACTCAGTTTTAGAAGCTCACTTTGTTCGCGAATAAAGAATAAAGAATAATGATTCATAATTCTCCACAGAGTGGATTTACTTTAATCGAACTTCTCATTGTTTTAGTGATAAGTATTATTATTGCGGTAGGAGGTTTTTTAGCGTTTTCAAGTTATAAAACACGCAAGGATGTCAGTTTTTCAACAAATGAATTGTTTTCAGTAATTAAAGGAATCCAGCGGCAGGCAGTAACTCAAAAAAACGGCAATACCTGGGGAATTAGGTTTATAAGTTCCAGTACTGGAAGCGACAGTTTTGAAATTTTCTATGGCGCTAGTTATTCTTCAAGCTCAGTTGAAACTTCTCGGGGATTTAGAAGAGCGGTTGAGTTTTCTGAACCGGCTGAAGGACGAATGGTTGATTTAGAATTTGAGGCGAGAACAGGAAAACTGAGTAACCCAAAGGTGATTTCACTAGCCCATAAAGGTGGAGGTTCCAGCGTGGGAGATTTGATTGTGAGTAAACTTGGCCGAGTAACCAGGCGTCTTGAGGATGATGTCGCGGGGTATTGGCATTTTGACGAGGGAACCGGAACCAGCACTTATGACGCTTCAGGAAATGGGAGAAGTGGGGAGTTAATGAACAGCCCAACCTGGAAAAACGCTTCGGATTGTAAAGTGGGGCAGTGTATAGAATTAGATGGAGTAAATCAGTGGGTTGATTTAGGGGATTTTGATTTTTTATCCGGAGGTAGTTTCACAATTAGTATGTGGATTAATCCTGATTCGGTAGTTAGTGATGACAGAATTATTAGTTCTTACACCCCGGGTGATGCAAATGCTATTTCCGTTCGATTTAGTAATAACAAGATTGAGATTTGGCAGTCGGAATGGAATATCATTTCCAGTTCCACTATAGAATCTGGTCAGTGGTTTCATTTAGCAATAGTAGTTGTGGGTGATTCGGCAACGGCTTATATTAACGGCGAGGAAGAATTAACCGGAGTGCAGTCGGGAGGGGATTTTGATGTTAATAGTATTGGCATAGGAGAACAATTGGCTGGTAGTTATGGAAATTATTTTGATGGTAGAATTGATGAAGTTCGAATTTATAACACAGCGTTGTCGTCAAGCAAAATCAAGGCGCATTATGAAGACCTCAAATAAACAAGAAAACATAGAAACAAGAAAACATGAAAATAAAAAAACATAAGAACAGAAAGAATTGTTTTATTACTTCATTGCTTTCTTGTTTTAATAATGAGAGTGGCCAGTCGCTTATAGAAATTATGATTGCTTTGGCAATTGGAGTGGTTTTAATTGGAGGAGCAAGCATTGCGATTGTGGTAGTGTTGCAATCCAGCCAAAACAGTCAAATTCAGCAGCACGCAACCGCTCTTTCTCAGGAAATTATTGAGAAAGGGCAGGTATACACAACGGCTGACTGGTCAAATGTTTATGATTTACAAAAAGGTTCAAGTACCGTATATTTTTTCAGCGCTTCAAGCACAAAACTTTTTCATATAGAAGGGAAAGAAGGAGTGGTGAGCGGCGATATTCAAGACGGTTTGATTGGACACTGGAAGTTAGACGAGGCAACTGGAACGACTGCATATGATTTTTCGGGAAATGGAAACCATGGGATATTAGAGAGTAATCCGACAAGAGCAACCTCCACCTGTAAAGTCGGTTATTGTATTAATTTTGACGGCGATAATGATTACATGGAAATTATCCCTACTTCTCCTATAACGCCTTATCAACAGAACAGAACTGTTTCTGTGTGGTTTAATGCGGGTAGTTTCCCTGCTTCAGACAATATGGGGTTAGTAATAACTGGTAATTCGGTGAATCCTTCAACGCCAATGTGGGAGTTGAATATTAAAGCTGGAAATGGTTTAGATATTTATCACGGCGGGAGTCACCACACAGTTGTTTCTTCTGAAATAAATACAGGAGAATGGCATCATTTTGTGTATACATATAATCATAGCGCCGGTGTTTTCAAAGGATACGTTGATGGAATAGAGAAATTATCGCAGTCAGTTTCAGACGTTGATTATACAAGAGATAATATATATTTAGCTACCGGATATTTTGGTAAGTATGAAGGTTCCATTGACGACGCCCGTATCTACAACCGAGTTCTTTCAGCTGACGAGGTAGAACATCTGTATAATTCCACTATGTTTAACCGTTATTTTTATATTGAAAACGTTTGTCGGACTAATGACGCCAATTATGAACTAGCGGGGGTTGCTCCCTGCGATGACAGGGAAGTTGATGACCCTTTAACTCAGCGGATAACAGGGGTGGTGGAGTGGAGCGGCAAAGACGAAATATCAAATTTTTCACTTGTTCGGTATTTAACGAGGTGGCGGAATGAGGTGTTTCACCAAACGGACTGGTCGGGAGGTTCAGGGCAGGAAGGTCCGGTTGAAAAATCAAGTGACCGGTATGCGAGTTCAACGGATATTGATTTTTCAAGTTTAGGAGAAATAAAGATTAAGGGAATATAATTCAGGCAACTTTTAACCTATAACCTACTCGCACAAGTGAGGAGAAAGATTGAAAACTTGTTTTCTATCTTTTCCGAATGCCGTGCGAGCAAGCTTTGCTTATTATCCATAACCTATTATCTATGAAGCGTTAAGGGTGTATAATAAAAGTATTATGGTTAATATAGAAAATTTTGATGAAAAATTGGAACAGGACCTTCAGCGCGTCGGGGCGAAAGTAGAGCAAATTAAAGAAGGTTTGGAAAGTGAGAAATTTGAGAAAAAAGAAGTGGTAAAACAGTCAGTACGCAAGCTGGCGGATGAGGATATCCAGAAAGAAACAGAAAAAATCTCTTCCGCTAAAGTTTCGGAGGACGAACCCTCCTTCGCCAAGGCTTCGGAGGATGAAAAAGAACGCTACTTTCCGGACTATGTAGAAGAGAAAGATGTCGATGAGCAAACTAAGCAAATAATAGAAGCTCTACTTCAACTTACTGTGGATAAAGGGATTCTGACTGCATTGCGGCAGTCAAAGAAATACTCACCGTTTATTCAGGATGTCTTTCATGATGCTCTGGCTGATAAGTTAATTCCCGAGCTTGAAAAGAGAGGGATTTTGTAAACAGCCTCTGTTATTTTTTTCAGATGCCTGAGGTTCCGAGTATCCCTTCTGCGGGACCGGTCGTTCGCTTGCTCCAGCGGCAAGCGCCGACCTCGGTTCTCGCTTTGCTGACTCCGACCAAAGGTCAGAGACCAAGCTCAGCAAAGCTCCGAAACGCCCCTCAGAAGGAATACTCTCCACCTTATGTAAGAATGTTAGACGGTCGCCTTTATTAAAATTATAATATGGATTTTATTTTCACACTTATAATTACTTTAGTTGTAATCGCTTTCGGGGTGGCGGGAATTTTTGTTTTTATACACAAACGGCGTCAGCGATTCATGAGATTACTGAAAATGAAACTTTTTTCTCTTCAGTTTTCTAAAGGTAAAAAAGAAGAAACTGAACTTATAAAAGAAATTTCAAGAAGCGAACAGTTTTTTAATTCTCTTTCCAAATTTAAGGACCCGGTAATTTTTGAGGCAGCAGTACCTTATATAGGAGAGGAAATTTGTTTTTATGCTGCGGTACCGGCTAAATTTACCGAAGCTTTTATAAGTCAAATCCACGCAGTTTGGAGTGATGTTTTAATAGAAGATGTTGGTGATTATAGTATTTTTCATCATGACGGAGTTGCCGTTGGCGGTCGCGTAGTTCAAAAAGACATGTATGTGTTTCCCGCAAGAACCTATCAAGAACTGGAAGCCGATACTTTCCAATCAATTCTGGGCGGCCTTTCAGAAGTTAATGAAGTAGGTGAAGGTGGCGCAATTCAGTTAGTTTTAAAGCCGGCAGGATATTCAGTAAAGAAAGAAATAAAATTGACTTTGAAAAATCTTAAAAAAGGCAAAAAGTTGGATATGGATGCCACCGCTTTTGCCCGCTGGTTCCATTCCATAGGGGAATTTTTTGAAAATCTTATACAGGCTCTTTTTCGATCTCCATCTTGGTCTAATAAAAAAGAAGAAAAAAAGGAGCAAGTTGATGAAAATCTGGTTCAGATGGTTCAGAAAAAAATAGATAAACCTCTTTTTGAGGTGAATATTCGAATTATGGCTTCGGGTTCCAGTCAACTTCAAGCCGAATCAATATATAACGGAGTAGCGGCTGGCTTTTCTCAATTTGCCTCGCCGGAGCGAAATGACCTTAGTGTTAAAAAAGCGAGAAATATTAAAAAACTGGCTCGCGATTTTGTGTTTAGGAATTTTAATAACCAAGAACGTATAGTAATGAATTCCGAGGAAGTAACGAGTGTTTTTCATTTTCCAACTCCATTTACGAAAGTGCCGAAAGTGAAATACCTGAGAGCGAAGCAATTGCCGGCGCCGCCGAATTTGTCTAAATCAGGCACGCTTTTGGGAGAGAATATGTATCGGGGAGAAAAGAAGGAGATTTATATTTCGGATGACGACCGGCGCCGCCATCTTTATATTATTGGTCAAACAGGAACAGGAAAAACAAATTTCTTGACTAATTTAGTTAATCAAGACGTGATAAGGGGCAAGGGAGTGGCTCTTTTAGATCCGCATGGCGACTCAATTCAGCATATTTTAGGCCTTATTCCCAAAAACCGGTACAAGGACGTAATTCTTTTTGACCCGACTTCGCTTGATAATCCAATGGGGTTAAATATGCTTGAGTATGATTTATCACGCCCGGAACAGAAAACCTTTATTATTAATGAGTTGATTGGAATTTTTGACAAACTTTACGATTTGAAAACTACCGGAGGACCGATGTTTGAACAATATATGAGGAATGCTCTTCTTTTATTAATGGAAGATGCCCCGAATGAACCGGCAACTTTAACGGAAGTACCTCGAGTGTTTTCAGACCCTGATTATCGGAATCGGAAACTAGAAAGAATTTCAAACGCCACGGTAGTTAATTTCTGGCGGAAAGAAGCTGAAAAAGCCGGCGGTGAGGCGGCGCTGTCAAATGTTACTCCATACATAACTTCAAAATTTAATAATTTTATCGCCAATGATTATATGCGAGTGATTGTTGGTCAGACGAAGTCCGCTTTTGACTTTCGTAAGGTAATGGATGAAGGCAAAATATTACTGGTTAATCTTTCAAAAGGAAAAATTGGCGAGTTAAACGCTAATCTTTTAGGAATGATTATAATCGGTAAGATTATGATGGCCGCTTTAGGTCGAGCCGATATGCCGGAAAGCAAGCGCCGGGATTTCAATTTATTCATTGATGAGTTTCAGAATTTTACAACCAATTCAATTTCAACCATTCTTTCGGAAGCAAGGAAGTATCACCTAAGTCTTACGGTTGCTCACCAGTTTATCTCTCAACTGCCGGAAGGCATACGAGATGCCGTATTTGGAAATACGGGTTCAATACTCTCCTTTCGGGTTGGGGTTCAAGACGCAGAATTTTTAGTTAAACAGTTCAAACCGTACCTTGACGAAGAGGATTTGATAAACGTAGACAATTTTAACGTATATGCAAAAATGTTGGTAAATGGACGAACGACCGACCCATTCAATATCCATACTTTCCCGGCGCCTAGCCCAGATTTCTCAGGAAAGAGCGAGCTGGAGTTAACGATGAAAAATCAATATGGCCGTTCACGCCAGGAAGTGGAGGAGGAAATTACAAAGCGGTTAAGAGATTAGATTGCAATGTCTAAAAATTTTACTTTGTCTATTATTATCCTGCCTTACGAGGATAAGGAGAAGTTACTACTTGCTCTTGTGGACCTTGATTATTTTTTCTCAAAATTGAGGTATAGTTCGTTAGAGGTGATTTTAATTGAGGATAAAAAAATAGAACTTCTGAAAGTAATTGAGAATTTTAAGAAAATAATACCCGATATTCTGGTTTTACCTAAAGAAGAAGTAGTTTCAAAAATTCATAGCAAGCAAATTCTGATTCTTCAACCGGAATTCAAGCGAAGTTTTGAGAATTTTAAGAAAATCTTGTCTGTTTTAAGGGGCAATTTTGAAATAATTATGCCGTATGAGAAAAAGGACGTCTTAGGGCAGAGAATTTTAGGTGGGTTTACCGGTTTTTTGGGAAAGATTTTAAGATTAAAGAAGAAAATAGATGTGGCTCGGGATTCTGGAATAGCTTGTTTTAGTTCAGAAGCAGTCAAGAAATTACCAGTCTTTAATTTTTTAAGAGCTTTGGTTTTCGGAAAACTTCAGGGATATAAAGTAAAATTAATTAAGATGCCGGAGGGAGATTTCTCACCTAGGTTTATGGATTATTTAAAGACATATTGGGCAATGATATCTTTTAGAATCAGGCAACCCCGAACATAATGCGCGAGTA
>CAZJVK010000019.1:0-7856 GCA_964549725.1 uncultured Candidatus Saccharibacteria bacterium
ATTTTTTCGGCGGTTTTTTGCTTAATGCCATTTTTAACCATGCCGTTTATGAGTTTCCCTTTTTGTTTATTTAAGAGCGACTTAATTTTCTTTCCGATTGCTTTCCGTAAAATATCAGCTTCGCCTAGAGAAAAACCGGCCAAATCGCGGGCAATTTTCATCATCTGTTCCTGATAAATACCAATACCGTAAGTAGAAGTGAGTATTGGTTCAAGTTTTGGATGAAGAAAAGAAACTTCTTCCTCGCCGAATTTTCGTTTGATGTAATGAGGGATAAGATCTATTGGACCCGGTCGATATAAGGAAACCATAGCGATAATATCTTCAAATTCGTTTGGTCGAAGTTGTTTCAGGTAATGTTTAAGCCCTGATGACTCTAACTGAAAAACGCCGGTGGTTTCACCCTGTTGAAGGAGCTTGTAAGTCTTTTTGTCATCAAGCGGTATTTTATTAATATTAATTTGTTTCCCATGTCGTTCCTGAATTGAGCGTAGAGCATTTTCAATAATAGTGAGGTTTTTTAATCCTAAAAAGTCCATTTTAAGAAGTCCTAAGGCTTCAACGCTATGCATTTCAAACTGAGTTATAATTGTATTTTCTCCTTGGGGGGCTTTTTGGAGGGGCACACAGTTGATAAGGGGATCGGGAGAGATTACTAACCCGCAGGCGTGAACTGATGCGTGGCGGACAACACCCTCAAGTTTTTTAGCGGAATCAATCAGTTTTTTAGCATCGTCGTCGGATTCATATTTTTCTTTTAGTTCATTAACCGAACTTAGAGCTTTATCAATTGATGCTTGAAAGGGGATTAGTTTGGCAATTTCGTCGCAGAAACTGTAAGGATATCCCAAAGCTCGGCCGGTATCCCGAATAGCAGCCCGAGCAGCCATAGTTCCAAAAGTAATAATTTGAGCTACGTTGCTATCGCCGTATTTTTCGCGAGTGTAGGCAATTACTTCATCTCGACGGACATCGGTAAAATCAATATCAATATCAGGAACTTGAACTCGTTCTGGGTTTAGAAATCGTTCGAAAAGAAGCTCGTATTTAATAGGGTCAATGTCGGTTATTCCTAAAATATATGAAACAATACTGCCGGCGGCCGATCCCCGACCGGGACCGACTACAATATCATGGTGTTTGGCCCAATAAATAAAGTCCTGAACAATTAAAAAGTAGTCAGCGAAACCGGTTTTTTTAATAACATCAACCTCCATTTTTATCCGTTCTCTTACTTCGTCGGTTATTTTGTCGTACCGCTCAGGAAGACGTTTCTTAATAAGTCGTTTTAGATATTCTTGGGCTGGCTTGCCGTCCGGAGTTTTGAAATTGGGAATTTTGTTTTTTCCAAGTTTAATATCAACGTTGCATTTTTTGGTAATTTCCTGAGTGGTTTCAAGAGCTTCCGGGGTGTCTTTGAAATATTCAGCCATTTCCTCAGGAGAGGCAAAATGAAGGTCAAATTTTTTCATGGACATTCGGTTGTCGTCATTAACTAAATTGTGGGTTTGGATGGCAAGAAGAGTTTCGTGGGCGTCTTGGTCTTCCTTATTAATATAATGAGTATCTTGGGTGGCAACGGTTCTTACTCCGATTTTTTTGGCGAGCGTTTTCAGAGGTTTGTGAAGTTCTGGAAAATGGTGCTGGAGTTCAATGTAATAATCACTGCCGAAAAGAGATTGGAACCAGCGAGCTCGTTCCTCAGCTCTTTTGGCCTTACCTTGATTTATAAGAGAGGGAATTTCTCCGGAGATGCAGCCGGAGAGACAAAGCAAGCCGTCGTGGTATTTTTCAAGAAGTTCGTCGTCAATACGAGGTTTGTAATAAAAACCTTCAAGATTAGCTTTTGTAACTAATTTTATTAAGTTTTGCCAGCCAAGATTGTTTTTAGCAAGGAGAGTTAGATGATATTGACTGCGATCAATTTTACCTTTTTGACTTTGTCGGCCGTTAGGAGCGTAATATGCCTCAAAGCCCATAATTGGTTTTATCCCGGCCGCGCGGGCTTTTTTGAAAAATTCAATGGCGCCGTATAAATTGCCGTGGTCAGTTAAAGCTACGGCATCCATATTGTATTCCTTAGCTTTTTCAATGATGTTTTCAATCTTGGACAAGCCGTCCAATATTGAATAGTGAGAATGTACATGTAAGTGGGTAAACCCTTTATTCATTGTTTTATTGTTCCATTGTTTCATTGTTGTAATTTCTGATTTGTGTACTAAATAAGTTGATTGGTTAATTTGACAAAACGATTTTATAAGAATCTAAATCATTAAGTTGTAAATATTTCTTTTCCATAACAATGAATCAATGAAGCCATGAGACAATGAAACTATTCTTTATAAGATTATACCTCAGAGTTTTTTAATAGTAAAAGCTTCGTGTTATAATAGACGTATGTCATCAGTATTAAAATTTTCCTTTGTTTTACTCGGAATAGCGCTAGCTTTTGTAGTTGCGATTGTACCGTCGCTTCAGAAAGTTAAAGAAGCCGAGAGTAAAGCCCAGGTGGTAATTGGAGAACAAATTATTATTGCCAAGATTGCAAAAACCCCCGGGGAAAAAGAGAGGGGGCTTTCAGGTGTGAGTTATTTAAGGGTTAACGATGGAATGCTTTTTATCTTTGATGAGAAAGATTACCATTCCCTCTGGATGAAAGATATGAGAATACCTATTGATATTATTTGGATTTCAGGAGATGAGATTGTGGGTTTTGAAAAGTATGTTATGCCTGAGTTTGATAAGGACATATCAGAGCTTACAATATATAAACCGCAGGCGCCGGTGGATAAAATACTGGAAGTTCGAGCCGGACGGGTTAAACTTTTAAACGCTAAGGTGGGTGATAAGGTAAAGATGAAGCCGATTATACCAGGAAAAAATTAGATAGAAGCACAATGTTATATTAATCATTAAAGGCGCGAGATAAAATTAATAAAATAATTATGACAAAAATAGTAATAAATGGGTTTGGCCGCATCGGTCGGCTTTTTTTTCGGCAGGTTTATCAAAGGGAGGATATTGAAATAGTTGCGATTAATGACTTAGGGGACATTAATACCTTGGCATATCTTTTGAAGTATGATTCTGTTTATGGTCGGTTTTCCGGCAAGGTTGAGATAAAAGATGGAAGTCTTGTTATTGACGGCAAGGAAATTAAATATTTTCAGGAGAAGGATCCCGAAAAATTGCCTTGGGGTGAAATGGAAATTGATATTGTAATTGAAGCAACCGGCTTTTTTACCGAGTACAGTAAAGCCAAGAAGCATCTCACAGCCGGAGCTAAACGAGTAATAATTACAGCTCCTAGCAAAGGAGAGGAAGGCGTTGAAGGAAAAACAGTTTTGATGGGAGTTAACGATAAAGATTCAGAGGGTGTTGTTATTACTTCCAATGGTTCATGTACCACGAATGCTGTTTCGCCGGTGATGTGTATTTTAGGGGAAGAGATTGGAATTGAGAAAGCGATTTTGAATACCATTCACGGATATACCTCCACCCAAAATGTTGTAGACGGTCCGCCGAAGGATTCTAAAGTAAGGCGGGGGAGAGCCGCCGCCCAGAATATAATTCCTTCAACAACCGGAGCGGCCATTGCAGTGACAAAAGCCATTCCGGAGTTTGAAAATCGGTTTGACGGAATTGCCCTGAGAGTTCCGGTGATAGCCGGTTCGGTAGCCGACATAACATTTATTGCCAAGAAAAATACCACCGTGGAGGAGATAAACGAAGTATTTAGAAAAGCGGCTAAAGAATCAAAATGGGAAAACATATTTACGGTAACCGAAGACCCGATTGTATCCTCGGATATTATTGGTGAACCATATGGAGCGATTGTTGATCTTTCATTTACACGTGTAGTAGATGGGAATTTAGTGAAGGTTCTCTCTTGGTATGACAATGAGTTTGGATATGTAATGACTTTAATAAAGCACGTGATGAGCGTTATATAACTCATAGGAAATTAATTCGGGGACAGTCCCCTAAAAACAAGAGCTGGGAACCCGCATCCAGAGTGGTCTCCAAGGCGAAAAATTGAATTTGTCAAAAAATCAATGCGAAAAATTAATCAATGTAGGGAAGTTTAACATCTTTATTTTTAATTAGGGGGTGTTCAACACCCCCTAATTGTTTAAATAACAATTGATGGGTGTTCAACACCCATCAATTGACTTAAGCGCGCTCAACCATACCACATTTCCTCTCATTCCTGATACAATAAAGATAGATAATAGGTGATAGATAATAGATAATGGGTTATAGTTAACTCCTAACTTTTCTGTTTTGATTTTTGAACATTTGAATTTAGATATTGTTTAGAATTTAGATATTAGATATTAGAATTTAATTTTATTATTTAGGAATGAAGCCGAGATATATATATTTTGGAGTTATAATTTTACTTTTTATTCTTCTTGGTGCATCGGTTGCGGTTGGTTTGAAACTATGGGTGAAGAATAAAGAGTTAATCCGGGAAAATACTCCGCAGACCAAAATTTATTACCCTAGTTATAATCAAAATACCTTTATTAATGACGATGGCGGAAAGAATGGGATTGACGGACAAAGTTTTTCGGACAAGAGGGAAGAGCTCGTTCGCAATCAGCAAAGTTTCGCAACGGTAGACCTTAAAGAGATGGAAATAGTTTTGTATGAGGAAGGAGAGGAAAAAGAAAACTATCCGATTTTAAGCAAGGGTCGGGAAGGCAGTTGGTGGGAAACCCCAACCGGTTTTTATGCCGCCCTTACTAAAGAAACCAACCATTTTTCGTCAATAGGGAAAGTTTGGATGCCTTGGAGCATCCAGTTTTACGGTAATTTTTTTATTCACGGCTGGCCGTATTATGAAAACGGAGAGCCGGTAAGTCAAAGCTATTCCGGCGGTTGTATTCGATTATCGGACGAAAGCGCTGAATCAGTTTTTAAATTTGTGGAGAAAGGTATGCCGATATTAGTTTATGATTTTGAAGAGAAGCCGGTTCTTTTTTCAAGAATTATCCCGGAGCAATCAGTACTTCGACCTCCTGTCATCTCGGCTGAGGCGGCTATGGTAAGTGATCTTGATACCGGAGAAGTGGTTTTAAATAAGGAAACTGACGCGGTGCGGCCGGTTGCTTCACTTGTAAAATTAATGACCGCTACGGTGGCGAGTGAATTAATTTATCTTGAACGGGGAGTGATAATTACTCCAAATATGCTTACTGACGTTGTCCAAAGTTATCCTTTGGAGTCGGGCGGATATTACAAAATTTTTGACCTTTTATATCCCTTACTACGGCAATCATCAAATGGAGCCGGTCGAGCGATTGCTTCAGCCATTAATGAAAAATATTTTGTTTATCAAATGAATGAAAAAGCGAAGTCGCTTGATATGACAAACACTGAGTTTGTTGACCCGAGCGGAGTGGAAAGCGGTAACATATCAACCCTTCGGGACCTTTCAAAACTTGCTAAGTATATACTTGAAAAAAGGAAGTTCATTTTTGATATTTCCAAAGGTGAAGATTACGCAGTTTTTGGTCCTAATGTTTTTTCGGGAATTAAGACATTTAATGAGTTTAGTGACGACCCACGGTTGGTGGGGGTGAAGAATGGTGAATCATCCACGGCCGGAAAAACCTATGCCTCAGTTTGGGATTTTAGAAAAGACGGAAAGGACCGCCATCTTTTCATCGGTGTTCTTGGGTCAAGTGACCGGATGACAGATATTCAGACGATTCTTGATTGGCTGGAAAATAATTTTGGCCTTAATACTTAATACTAAATATTGTATACTGATGATATGGTAATTTATTTAGGAGCGGACCATAACGGTTTTAAATTAAAAGAATATATTGAGAAGTTAGTTCGAGGGATGGGATATGAAGTGATTGATGTGGGGAATAAGGAGTATGACGCTAATGACGATTATCCTGATTATGCCGGAGAAGTAGCTCGGCTGGTGAGCCAAGGGTACGAGAGTTCTCGGGGTATTTTAGTTTGCGGTTCGGGAGTGGGAGTTGATGTGGTGGCTAATAAGTTTAAGAATGTGCGTTCGGCGCTCGTTTTCACTTCAAACCAGGCATACGATTCAAGGAATGACGATAATGCCAACGTTCTTTCTTTGGCCGCTAACTATCTTTCCGAAGATGAAGCGAAAAAAATTGTGATGACTTGGTTTGAAACGCCTTTCTCAGAAAAAGATAGCCATAAGCGTCGGCTTCAGAAAGTATATCGAATAGAAAAAGCAACTTTCCGAGAAACAGAAGGTAATTCGCAATTTTAAAAGATAAATTTTATTTCTAACAGAATGGAGATAATCCCGACAATTAACTGTCCGAATTTTAAATGTGTTAAGAGACGGCTTGAAATTGCCGAGGGTTTTGGAACCGGCTGGGTTCAAATTGATGTTTCGGATGATAAATTTGGGAGTCGGGCAAATTGGAATAATCCGGAAGAATTGCAAGATAAAATTAACATTAAGAATCTTAGCTTTTATCTTGAAGTTCATTTAATGATTGAAGAACCGATGGAAGATGTTTTGAAATGGCTTGAAATTGGAGTAGACAGAATAATTATCCATATTGAGTCAAAGTTTGATTTTGAAAAAGTTTTTTCAAAATGTGAAGAGTACAGAGCGGAACTTATGTTGGCGGTGATGCCCGAAACTCCAATTGAAGAAGTTTTTCCTTATTTAGAAAAAATTAATTTAGTTCAAATTTTAGCAGTTGACCCCGGACCTTCAGGACAAAGTTTTCAAAATAAAGTTATGTTGAAAATAAATACTTTATTGGAAAGAGCGCCGGGGATTATAATTGAAGTTGACGGAGGAGTTGATGATAAAATAGCTAAGCGTTTAAATGAGGAAGGAGTAAGCATAGTTGCTTCGGGGTCATATATTTTTGAAAGCGCTAATCCGGAAAGAAGATATAAAATGTTAAAACATGAATCTTCACGAGAATAAATTAAAAAATTTAGAAGAGAAAGCGAATCGGATTCGTCAGACAATTATTGAAACTCTTCTTGAGGCCGGTTCGGGCCATTCGGCGGGGTCTCTTGGTTTAGCTGATATTTTTACGGCTTTTTATTTTCATATTTTGAATCACAATCCTAAAAAACCGGACTGGCCGGACCGAGACCGCTTAATTCTTTCAAATGGTCACGTATGCCCGGCTTTATATGTAACAATGGCTTACGCCGGATATTTCCCGATGGAAGAATTAAAAACTTTAAGAAAGCTTAACTCTCGGCTTCAGGGTCACCCGCACCGGACCGCTTTACCGGGTTTGGAAATTACCTCGGGGCCGCTGGGCCCCGGTCTTTCCCAGGCGATTGGAATGATTTTAGCTTCAAATCTGGATGGTAAAAAATTTTGGACGTATGTTATTTCATCAGACGGAGAACATCAGGAAGGGAATTGGTGGGAAGCGGTGATGTGCGCCGGCAAACAAGAATATAATATGCATCGATTAATTGTGGTTGTTGACCGAAACAATATTCAAATTGATGGTTTTACCGAAAATGTAATGCCGTTAGAGCCGCTTGTTGAAAAATATGAAGCTTTTAACTGGCATGTTTTACAGGTTGACGGGCATAATATTGAAGCATTCGCGGATGCGGTAACTGAGGCCCAGGCCGTATATGAAAAACCCTCAGTAATTATCGCCCATACCATTCCCGGCAAAGGGATTGATTTTATGGAGCGGGATTTTCATTGGCACGGTAAGTCTCCGAATAAAGCAGAGGCCGAACAAGCGTTGGAACAACTCCGGACGTTGGGAGGTCGTATTAATAGCTAATAACTCGTAAGCAAAGCTTGCTCACGCAACGTTCGGAAAAGATGGAAAACAAGTTTTCAATCTTTCTCCTCACTTGCG
>CAZJVK010000020.1:0-4317 GCA_964549725.1 uncultured Candidatus Saccharibacteria bacterium
TATCCACAGAACTCGTTTTAAAGGTCTTCCTAATCATCTATAATAAAGATGAGAAATAAAAATCAAGGTCAATTACAAAACAACGGGATTTCCCGTTTTAAAAAAATTAAACTAAGAACTATGGACTCAGACAAAAAGTCAATTCAAAATCAAGGAGGAGGAGAACCAAAACCTTATTCCCCAAATCAGGCTAATGAGACTGTCTCTCCAAAAAAACCAATGGAGTATGGTCAACAATCAAATCAATCAGCTTTTCCGATTTCTGAACCATCTCAGAATCAACAGCCAAAACCACCTTCCCCGGAAGGGCAGCCTTTCCAGAAATTTCCTCCAACCGAAGAGGAACAAGACAGCGGAGGTTTTCCGCCTAAACCAAGTCCGATGCCTGGTAGCGGCGGCCAAGAACCACCAAAGAAAGGTGGTGGAGTAAAACCGCTCGGTCCGGAAAAACTAGCTAACAAGAATAAGAATAAAAAAATCTTTGTCGGACTTTTGATAGCAATTATTGTGATTGGAATTCTGGTGGCTGGATATTTTTTCGTATTACCAATGTTAACCGGAGGAGATGCTTCCGATGAATCTCCAGCAACTGAACCTTTAGACCAACAACCGCCGTTAACTGAGGAAGGGGGTGAGAATTTTAATGTGCCAACCGTACCGGTAGAAAGAGGTGATGAAGCAACAAGCACAGGTGATGAAGCAACCACAACCGAACCAGAAGAGACAAGTACTGAACCGGAAGAGATACAAGCCTCAAATGAAATTCCAGTTGATTCTCACGTGTCAATTTTCTCAACGCCAGCCGATTCTACGGTTGAAAAAGTTGTTTCTTCTATGGATCTTGCGGGAATAAAAAGTGCGTTAGAAATTTCTCCAACCGAAGTCCCTCTTTTTAGAGAGGTGGTTTTAACCGACGGAGAAGAAAATATCATTCGCACTGAAGAAGTTCTAAGTATTTTAGCCCCGAGTGTTTTCACCGAGGATGTTCTTCAAAACTTCGGTAATGATTCTACGGTTTTCACTTTCACTGACGATAGCGGTACTTGGGTTGGAATAGCTGTTAGCGCAAGTAGTGGCGCCGATCTAAGTCAAGTAAAAACCCAAACAGCGGAGTTGGAAAATAATGTAACGGAGGTTAAAAATTTCTTCCTGTCTGATCCAGGAACAGAAGCCAGCTGGAAAGACGGTGGAGTTGGTGATATTTCAAGCCGGTACCTTTCATTCTCCAATGAAGGAACTTCGTTCAACTACGGCTGGTCTGGTAACATTTTACTTATCGCCACTTCATATCCGGCATTCCAAGAAGCAGTTGGACAACTCTAATAAATATTAAATATTATCAGTATTAAGGGGTTAATAAGATAGTGAGTAATACATAGTGAGTGGTGGCTAGTT
Source organism: uncultured Candidatus Saccharibacteria bacterium (assembly GCA_964549725.1). Taxonomy (GTDB): domain Bacteria; phylum Patescibacteriota; class Minisyncoccia; order UBA6257; family GWB1-50-10; genus DATGCT01. The sequence continues at coordinate 1,396 of CAZJVK010000020.1, forward strand.
AACTATCACCTACTCGCACAAGTGAGGAGAAAGATTGAAAACTTGTTTTTCCATCTTTTCCGAATACCGTGCGAGCAAGCTTTGCTTATAACTTAATTCAGGTATGATTCAATTTTTCTTTGTATTCAGTGATTGGGCATTATTGGTGCTCCGAATAATTCTTGGAGTAATTTTAGTGGTGCACGGCTGGCCAAAAATAAAAAATATAAAGAAGACGGCTGGGTTTTTTAAGAAAATAGGTTTTAAACCCGGTTCTTTTTGGGGAATGGTGGTAGCGCTAGTTGAATTTGTCGGAGGTATGTTCCTTATTCTAGGATTCTTTACTCAAGTTATTTCACTACTTATTTTCATTCAATTCCTCATAATTCTCATTACTGTTAAAAAGGCTTCTCAATTTAAAGGAGAAGTTGAGTTTGATCTTCTAATTTTAGCAGCGGCGGCAATCCTTATTACCATCGGAGCTGGAATGTACAGCCTTGACCATTTTCTAGGGTTGCTGCTTTATTAGCTAATATGGATGAATTAATAACCGAAGCGGTGATTTTAGAATCAAGCCCCCGGTCAAACGGCGACCGGCGGGTTAATTTATTTACTAAGGATTTAGGTCGGGTTCAAGCGGTAGCAACAAGCGGAACTAAAATAACCTCTAAGCTTTCACCCCATCTTGATTCTTTAAACCTTTCAACAATCCGACTTATAAATAAAAATAATTTTTTAATAACCGATGCTTTGACAAAGCGACGGTTTCAGAAAATAAGGGAAAATGAGAATTTATTAGGGTCGGCCCTTGAGTCAATTTCAATCATTGCAAAAATTACGCCTGAATTCCTGCCGGATCTGGAACTTTGGTATTTCCTTACGGAAAGTTTAGAAAAATCAAAATTCAACAATAAAACGCTTTTAGAAATTTTAGGATATGGTCCAACTTTAGCCACTTGTTTCCTGTGTGGCCAAAAACGAGTCAAATATTTTGTCCCTTCAGAACAGTATTTTGTTTGTGAACAATGTGCAAAAAAAATAGAGTCAAATATTTTCCCGATATAATATGGTTAAAAAGAATAAAAAGAGTAAGGTTATTTCCTCTTCTGCCAGCCTGGGTTCCAAAAATAAGGTAGATACGCCACGGAGTGGACGGTATAAAAGTAAGAAAAAAAAGAGCTCAACAACAAAGCGTACCCCTGTAAAATTGCTTCGCTCCCATAGAACGGATAACGTAGACATTTTGCGCCAACTTACAATAATTGCCGGTTTAATTGCTTTAGCGGCTATTGTTGGAGTTTTTATTTTTTTAACCAACTCTAAAAATTCTAATTACGAAACTGCGCTTTTATTAAAAACTCCGGATGAAGAAATAGTTCGAAGCGTACCTTTTGAAATAGAAATTGGAATTAATAATGAGACTAATAATTTCCTTTCGGATGTTGAATTGACCATAAATTTGGAAGAAGGACTGGTTAGTTTGGGATATGGTAAGGAGAAAACGGTAATTCGGAACTCAATTGGAAATATCGGTAAAGGTAATCTTTCCAAACAATCATATCAAATTTTACCAACGGCTCCGGCTGGTTCAAAACCTCAAATTTCGGTTACCTTGTTATATAGTATTGGAAAAACAAGATTTGAAAAAACCGCCGTCGCAGAGATTGAAATAAAAAAAGAAGCGTTGTTAATTAATATTGAACAACCAGAACAAATTCTGGTAGGTTCGGTGTTTGAGATTGAAGTGAATTATGAAAACATTTCGGATTTCGATTTTTCAAACCTTCATCTTGAGATGCAATATCCGGAAAATTTTGAGTTTGTATCGGCTAATTTCCAGCCCAGTTCGTTCAATAATTACTGGCGTTTAGGAACCTTAAAAGCAAATTCAAATGGAAATTTAAAAATAAACGGAATATTGAGAAATGGCGACGGCGAACTTAACTTTGAAGCGTCTCTCTTAACCGTTTTTCAGGACCAGCCGTACCCGGCGGCTAAAACTGAGAACGAATTTAAAACAGCTAAATCGCCAATCTATTTTGAAACGAGCATTATGGGTAATCGAAAATATGTGGCTAAAATCGGCGATTCTCTAAAATACACAATTAATTATCGCAACGAATCCGGAATTGCTTTAAAGGATGTTGAAATACGGGCGGAGTTAATCGGAAAACTGTTTGATTTTAGCACTTTAACTTCCGAAGCTAAATTGGACACTTTGACTAATATTTTACTGTGGGATAAAAATACAAATCCGGAACTTGAGGTTTTAGAACCAAGCGAAGAAGGTGCAGTGATTGTAAATATTGCCCTAAAAAACGCTTTTCCGGTAGAACGTCTGGGCGATAAAAACTTTTCCCTAAAACTGAATGCTGAAATGAAGTCGCCATCAGTACCATATTATCTCTCGGCTGACAAAACCTCGGCCGGAGATGTTTTAAAAACCAATGTGGCAGGGCTTATCACGGTAGATGCCCAAGGTTTTTATTGGGACGCTCCTTCAGGAATTGCTAATAAAGGAGGACTGCCGCCTACGGTCGGAGAATCAACCGAGTACACTGTCCATTGGGTAATTCGAAATCACGCCACCGACGTAAAAAACGTGAAAATATCGGCAACTCTTCCAGAAGGAGTGGGATGGACCGGATTGGTTAAAAGTAATATTAATTCAGTGCCAATATATAATGAAGCGGATAAAAAAATAAATTGGGAAATTGAGAACATTGCGGCGAATAAGGGGGTGATAAACTCACCAATTGAAGCTATTTTTCAAATTGAAGCAACGCCTACTCCGGGAAAAATCGGACAGTTCCAACCTCTTCTTTCAAACACCCAACTTACAGGAGAGGATCAATTCACCGGATTAATTTTAAAAAGCTCGGATATTTTCCTTAACACCTCCCTTATTGACGACAAAACAGTTGAAATATCAGAAGGAATAGT
>CAZJVK010000020.1:4417-7327 GCA_964549725.1 uncultured Candidatus Saccharibacteria bacterium
ATGGCTATTTTAGAAAAAATTTCAGCGCTTGCTAAAAGACGTGGTTTTATATACCCCGGCTCCGAGATATACGAAGGGTTGGCCGGAACTTGGGATTATGGTCCTTTGGGCGCAGAATTAAAACGAAATGTAAAAAACGAGTTTTGGAAAGTAATTGTCCAGGAAAGAAGTGATGTGGTTGGTATTGACGCCTCAATTATTATGAATCCCCGGGTTTGGGAAGCCTCGGGGCATCTTAAATCGTTCACCGATCCATTAGTTGAGTGCAAGAAATGCCGGCGGCGTTTTCATATTAACGAACTTGAGGAAACTGGGAAAAATATTTCAATTTGTCCGGAATGCGGTGGAGAAATGACTAAGCCAAAAGCTTTTAATTTAATGGTTGAAACATACCTGGGTTCCATAGAGGGGGAAAAGGTAAAAACTTTTCTCCGAGGCGAGATTACCCAAGGAGTCTATGTGAATTTTAAAAATGTGATTGATTCCACGAGGGTTCAGGTGCCATTCGGGATTGCCCAGATAGGAAAGGCATTTAGAAATGAGATTACTCCAAGTCAGCTTACCTTTCGATCCAGGGAATTTGAGCAAATGGAACTTCAATTTTACGTTAAACCCGAAAAGGAAGAGTCGGAAAAATGGTATGAATACTGGAAAAATGAACGAATGGAATGGTATAAAAGTTTGGGAATTAAAGAAAAAAACCTTCGGTTCCGGCAGCATAAAAAAGATGAGCTGGCTCATTATGCTAAAGAGGCTTGGGATATTGAATATAATCTGGAAGGCAATTGGAAGGAATTTGAAGGAATTCATCATCGAGGAGATTGGGATTTAAGCCGTCATCAGGAATATTCCGGCGAGGATCTTAGATACACCGATCCGGAAACCCACGAGAAATATTTGCCTTGGGCTATCGAAACTTCCGGCGGAGTGGACCGGGCAATTCTTTTCTTTTTAATTGACGCCTATGAGGAAGAACAATTAGCAAATGGCGAGGAACGAACGGTATTAAAATTACATCCTAAATTAGCGCCTTATAAGGTAGCTGTATTCCCATTACTCTCCAATAAACCGGAGTTAATTAAAAAAGCAAGGGAAATATATGACACTTTAAAAGAAAAATGGATGACAACCTGGGACGACCGGGGGAATATTGGAAAACGATACCGATATCAGGATGAAATAGCTACTATAGCCTGTGTTACCGTGGATTTTCAAAGCTTAGAAGACAACTCGGTTACGATAAGGGATAGGGATACAATGAAACAGATAAGAGTCGAAATACCCGTTCTGGAAAAATTTATAAAAAAACTTTTAGACGGGGAGGAGATAGAAAAGCTGGGTGAGATTATCAACCAGTAAAGCAACCTCGACATTTGCGTTAATTTACAAATAACTTGGATATGGCTAAAGACTTTGAAATGTACAAATTAAATAATGGAATGGAGGTAATTTTGGCGCCGCAAATTGCAAACCCGGCGACAACCGTGATGGCAACCGTTAAAGTGGGGTCAAAATATGAATCCAAAGAAATCTCCGGGCTCTCTCATTTTCTGGAACATATGACATTTAAGGGTACTAAGCGGCGGCCCAAACCAATTGATATTTCGTCGGAATTAGACGGACTGGGTGCAAGTTATAACGCATTTACCGGCCAAGAGGAAACCGCGTATTTTGCCAAAGTAAGAAATAAGCATTTCGACCAAGTCTTGGATATAATCTCCGATATTTACCTTAATTCTACGGTGCCGAAAGAGGAACTGGAAAAAGAACGGGGGGTAATAATTGAGGAAATAAATATGTATGAGGATATTCCGATGCAGAGGGTTCAGGAGGATTTTCTGAAAGTTTTATACGGCGACCAACCAGCCGGTTGGCCAATTGCTGGAAGAAAAGAGGTGGTTAAAAATCTCAAAAGAAAGGATTTTGTTGATTACCGAAAAAAACATTATAAATCAGAAAATACAATCCTGACGATTGCCGGCGGATATTCAAAGAAAAACATAAAAAAGAAAATAGAAAACACCTTCGGACTTTTAGAGGAACAACCGGAAACTAAATTGCCGGATGTTATTGAAAAACAAAAAAAGCCGGTGGAATCAATAAGGTTTAAAAAATCAGACCAGACCCATTTAATAGTAGGATTTAGGGCATTTGATATTCATGATAATCGGCGGTTTGCACTTGGTGTTTTGGGTGATATTTTAGGCGGCGGAATGAGCTCTCGGCTTTTCAAAAAAATACGAGGTGAGATGGGAGCGGCTTATTATATTCGAGCCGGTTCCTCTCTTGATACAAATAGTGGTATAATTGAGGCAAGTGCCGGGGTAAGTAATGATAAGGTTGAAAAAGTGATAAAAGCAATCTTGGGAGAATTTAAAAAATTAAAAGAAGAATTGGTCGGGTATAAAGAAATCAAAAAAACTAAAGAACATATTATTGGCCGGATGTTTTTAGCGATTGAAACCTCAGACCAACTGGCAAACTTTTACGCCGGCCAACGAGTGAAAAAACTAGACCCGGCAACTCCGGATGAAATTGCCAAGCGGATAAACTCGGTAACAGCCGAACAAATAAAGTCAGTGGCCAATGATCTATTTATAAACAAAGGTTTAAACTTAGCTCTTATCGGGCCTTTTAAAAATAAAAAATTCTTAACAAATGGAGAATTCTAATTCAAAAATTTCTTGGGGTACATTATGGCGAATTCTGATATTTTTAGGAATCCTGCTTCTTCTTTGGGTGGCTAAGGAAGCGTTAGGGGTGCTTTTTATCGCTATTGTGCTTTCTTTGGTAATTGACCCGGCAATAAGTTGGCTTGAGAAAAAAAGGGTGTATCGAATTTTGGGAACTTTAATTACTTTTTTCCTAATTATTGTTATTTTCTCCGCAACAATGTTTTTTATAGTACCG
>CAZJVK010000021.1:0-1440 GCA_964549725.1 uncultured Candidatus Saccharibacteria bacterium
AACATTTCCGGAATAACTCTTTTACTGCCCAAAAACACGCTTTTTAAGTTAATGTCAATAATTTTATCCCAATCCTCTTCAAGCATTTCATGAAGATTATAAGTTCTGTATATACCGGCGTTATTGACTAAAATATCAATTCGTCCAAATTTATTCAGACAATCTTTGGCCATTTTATCAATATCATTTGCTTTACTAACATCTGTTTTAACAAAAATAGCTTCTCCTTCCTGTTTTTCAATTTGTTCCACTGTTTCTTTCCCGCTTTGTTCTGACCAATCGGCCACGACTATCTTTGCTCCTTCTTTTGAAAAGGCCAAAGCAATTGCTCTGCCAATTCCAGAACCGGCTCCGGTGATAATTGCAATTTTATCTTTTAATCGCATACCATTCATTTTCTTTATTTCTCAATAGTCCTTTCGACCTTTAAGTTTTATTCCTTACAACAGTTAATGATTTTTTGGATTATTTTATTAATCTTAGTTAACAGAGGACTCCTTTCTTTATCGTGGATATCTAATTGATTTTCATCAACTTTTTTAACATCGCCGATATCAACCATTTTTAAGTTTAATCCCCAAAACAAAGAATATAAATCATAAGATTTAGAAAACAAATCTTTTGCCTCCTTTTTATTACCCTTATTTAACTCTTTGGTCCCAACTTCTATTAATCGCATGGAGGCAGCCAACAAATGCTTACTGATACACCAAATTTCTCCTTCATAATCTTTAATAATTTTTTTCAACAATTCTTTTCTCATTTCTCGCACTTCCTGTAGTAAATCAAAGTATTTTTCTTTTTGAGTCTTGGCTCCGGTAAAAAATAAATGCTCCTCAATGCTTACTAAATTCATAATAGCAATACTCAAGTCCTCGTCAGCTGATAAATCAAGTTTATTCTCCTTGATTACTTTTTCTGTCTTTTCTAATAAATTTTTATATTTTTCTTCTAACATAATTTAGCATTTAGTAATAAAGTAAAAAATTATACTGGCAATGATTAAAAATAAAACGGGGATAACCACTTTTTGAAAAGAGAAGTAAACTTTGTTATTGTTTTTCTTTTTCAATAAATTGTGTATCCAAACACCAAGAGAGAAAGTTAAGCTGCCGAAAAAAATTCCAATTAAAAGTTTGTTAAATCCCCAGAGCTGACTACAAGAATAACTAATAAGTCCTGTCCAGTAAAGCGGAAGAATAACAATTAGGTAAAATAAAACCGCAACTAAAGGATGGCGGAATTTAAATTTAATATTCTTTTCATTCAACCAAGAAATAAACCAGGCAATTAAAGAAACAATTAATCCACCGACCCAAATTCCAGAAATAACATCATCAATGCCCAGCCAACGAGAAATTCCAAGCCCGCCGGCTACAGCTACCGAACAAACCGGGCAAACAGCTAAAGCGAGAAAAGGGGAGAATAAAGCAATAAAAA
>CAZJVK010000021.1:1540-7113 GCA_964549725.1 uncultured Candidatus Saccharibacteria bacterium
TTTCTTTTCCTTTTTGATTCTTTGGTGATGTTTTTGAAGTTCTATTGGAATTTCCTTTTTATTTTCAGACAGATAATTATAAATTGCTTCTTCTAAAGCATCGGCGGCCAAGACTGAACAATGTAATTTTATCGGAGGCAACCCTCCGAGAGATTTCACTATTTTGTCTTTATTAGTTTTTAACACCGCCTTAAAAGTCTTTCCTTTAGCCAAATCAGTAACAATAGAACTAACGGCAATAGCCGCTACGCACCCAAAAGTTTCAAATTTTATATCCTTAATGAACTCTTGACCCCCTTTGTTCTTGCTTACCTTAATATAAAGCCACATCACGTCACCGCAAGTAATATTGCCCACTTTCCCTATCCCGTCAGGATTCTTCATTTTCCCGTAATTATGAGGATGTTTAAAATGTTGTAAAACTTTCTTTGTGTACATTATTTAAATGGTGAAATTTTTCTTAATTTTTCAACAACCTTAGGAAGGATTTCCAACACATAATCAATGTCTTCTTCTTTTGTCCATCTTCCCAAACTTAATCTTAAAGACCCATGGGCCTGGGATGGTTTCAGACCGCAAGCCAAAAGAACATGGCTGGGTTGCAATTTTAATGAAGAGCAAGCCGAAACTGTGGAACTGGCGATGCTATAAGAATTTAGGGCCGCAACAATAGATTCTCCTTCAATAAATTTAAACCAAAAATTAGCATTATTTGGTAATCGTTTTTTGGGATGACCATTAAGATAAGATGCGGGGATTTCCTTCAATACTCCTTTTATCAATCGGTCTCGAAGCTCTGTTAACCTTTGAGTTTCTTCTTTTATTTCCTTTCGGCAAATTTCAACTGCTTTAGCAAAACCAACAACCGCTGGAATATTAACGGTTGATGACCTTAAACCAAATTCCTGCCCGCCTCCATGTAAAAAAGGTTCAATCTTTACTCCTTTTCTGATAAATAAAAGAGCGGCTCCTTTTGGTCCATACATTTTATGAGAGGAAGCAGTCAACAAATCAATATTCATTCTATTTACATCAATAGATATTTTACCAAAACTTTGGGCTGCGTCTGTATGGAAATAAACACCATTTTCCCGGCAAATTTTTCCAATTTCTTTTATGGGCTCTATTGTGCCTATTTCGTTATTAGCATGCATTACTGATATTAAAATTGTGTCTTTTCTTATAGCTTTCTCTACATCTTTAGGATTAACCAAACCATATTTATCAACTAGCAGCTTCTCAACTTCAAAACCTTGAGATTGAAGCCACTTAGCGCTATTTAAAACACAATCATGCTCAATTGAGGAAATAATTATATGTTTGCCTTTATTCCTATTAGCAAAAGCAATTCCTTTGAGAGCGGTGTTATTACTTTCGGTAGCGGAAGAGGTAAAAATTATTTCTCCTGATTTAGCTCCCAAAACCGAAGCAATCATTCCTCGGCTTCTTTCTAACGCTTCTTTTGCTTCCTGGCCAAAACTATATAGAGAAGAGGCGGGGTTTCCAAATTTCGCGGTAAAATAAGGAAGCATTGTTTTGACCACCCTTGAATCAACCGGGGTTGTGGCGGCGTAATCTAAATAAATTCTTTTACCTTTCTTCATTATATTTTTTACCCCGTTAGAAACAGGTTGTCCTTAGACAACCGTATGTTACCGATTTACCATAAACTGACCCTTTATATTATTTGTTTGCCGCGTCATTCTTTTATATTCTGGATAGTTTCTAACGGGGTTTATCAATTAAATCCGCTAAAGTGATAGAATTTAAGCTGGAATTTAAGTTTTCTTCAATTTTTTTCCAAACATTTCTTATAGGACATTCATCCTTTCTTTTTTGAGAAGAACATCCTTTCTTACATGAGATTGAAAAGATCGTATTCTCTAAAGTTTTTAATACTTTTCCTACACTAATTTTTTGGGGAGAATAAGCCAAGTAATATCCCCCTTGGGATCCTCTCTGCGCTTTTACCAAACCTTCTTTTTCCAGCTTTAAAATTATCTTCTCTAAAAAATTAAAAGGAATATCCTCTTTTTGAGAAATTTCCTTAATAGAACAAACCTCTCCAATTTTTGCTAAATATACAATTGCTCGCAGTCCATAACGAGATTGGTTAGAAATTCTCATGATTTAAATCAGACCAAATTAGTCTGGATTATGTTAAAAGTATAACAAAGAAAAATTATTGCATCAAACACTATATTTATGTTAAATTAAACATATACTAAAACACTATCGGTATGAATCCCGTTAGAAACTATCCAAGGTTTAAAAATATGGATTACCAAATAATACAGATTAAAAGGTTATTTTCTAGGCAAACTAATAATATGCGGTTGTTCAAAAACAACCTGTTTCTAACGGGATGAACAATAAAGCTCTCAATTTTGAAATAAACGGCGGTAAAAAACTCTCTGGGGAGATACAGGTAAATACGGCAAAAAACTCAGCCGTAGCTCTTTTGTGCGCCTCTTTATTAAACAAAGGAACCACTACATTAAAAGGAGTACCGAGAATTGAGGAGGTTTTCAGAATTATTGAAGTATTGGAAAGTATTAATGTAAAGGTTGACTGGAAAGATAAGCATACTTTAAAAATCAATCCACCGAGGAACTTTGACCTCACAAAAATTGATAGAGAAGCTGCTATGAAAACCAGAAGTGTTATTATGTTTATCGGCCCTTTTGTTAATTTTCTTAAAAGCTTCAATATTCCTCAAGCTGGGGGATGTAAATTAGGAAAAAGAACTGTCCGCCCTCATTTTTATGCTCTCCAAAAAATTGGAGTTAGCATCAAGACCACCGAAGGAACATATGAAATAAAAGTGGGAAATCTCAAACCGGCTAAAAAAATCGTTCTTTACGAATCAGGAGATACCGTAACCGAAAATCTCATCATGGCGCTTTCAAGAATTGAAGGTGAAACAAAAATAAAACTTGCCTCGGCTAATTATCAAGTTCAGGACCTTTGTTATTTTCTCAAAAAGCTGGGAGTAAAAATTGAAGGCATCGGTTTCACCACGCTTACTATTCGCGGTGTTTCAGAAATTAATGAGAACGTGGAATTTAATTTAAGCGAAGACCCAATTGAAGCTATGCTTTTTCTTTCAATTGCTGCTACCACAAAATCAGAAATTACCATTAAAGGCGTCTCAATTGAGTTTTTGGAATTAGAACTTCTAAAACTTGAAAAAATGGGGTTGCGTTATAAAATCCTAAAGGAGTATAAATCAAAGAATGGTTTTACTAATTTAGTTGATATAAAAACTTATGCCTCAAATCTCAAAGCTCTCAATGAAAAAATTTATGCCCGGCCATTTCCAGGGTTAAATATTGATAATCTGCCGTTCTTTGTTCCAATCGCCACCCAAGCTAAAGGAGAAACTTTAATTCATGACTGGGTCTATGAGAATCGAGCTATTTATTATATGGAGCTTACCAAACTTGGAGCTGATATGATTTTAGCCGACCCTCACCGAGTATTTATTAAAGGTCCGACTTCTTTGAAACCAACCGAGATAATTTGTCCTCCGGCCCTGCGGCCAGCCGCCGTTATTCTCATTGCTATGCTCGCCGCTCCGGGTAAATCAATTTTGAGAAATGTGTATTCTATAAACAGAGGATATGAAGATTTGGCTAATCGGCTTCAATCTATCGGAGCAGACATTAAAATATTAAACAACTAAAAACGTTATTGATATTAAATAGTTTTTTATGGGAACACCACTTTGGATTATAATTTTCATTATATCCCTTCTCGTCCTTCTCAAGGCCTCTGATTATTTCATTGACGGGGCCGAACGATTAGGATTATATTTCAATATCAAACCTTTTGTTATTGGTGTTTTTGTTCTTGGTTTTGGAACCTCTCTTCCGGAGCTTGTTATTTCCATAATATCCACTATTAAAAAATCTTCAGAGATCGTAATCGGGAACGTTTTAGGCTCAAACATTACTAATATCTTTCTGGTTCTTGCTGTGGCGGCCATAATTGTTAAAAAATCAAGAATTCATTTTGATTTTCTCGAGTTTGACCTGCCGCTTTTCATCACTTCCTCTTTCCTTATCGTGGTCACTATTTGGGACGGGGTTTTCAATATCACCGATGGCTTATTCTTCCTGCTAATCTTTACAATATATATTATATATACCGTATCCAACCACCAAAAAACTAAACGTATTATTCCTGAAAAATTGAAAGAAATTGAAAAAGAAAAACTAAAACCAATACCTAAAACTTTTCGTTACAATCTAAAAACTCTTTCTTTAAAAATTTATCATTTCGCCAAAAAAGGAAGGGGGGTAAACTGGCTGACGGTTGCAAAACTTGTAGTAAGTCCTGTATTCATTTGTCTTGGCGCCCATTATATAGTTGAGGCTGCTATAAATCTCTCCCAAATCCTCAATATTGGCACTGACATTATTGCCGCTTCCGCTATCGCCTTAGGTACATCGTTACCGGAGCTGTCAATAAGTTTCGCCACCCTTAAGAAAGGTAAAATTGATGAAATGCTGGGAAATATAATCGGATCCAATATTTTCAATATTCTTATAGTAATGGGAATTCCGGCTCTGATTAGTGACCTTATTATTCCTCAAAGGGTAATTACAACCATTCTTCCAATTATGCTTGTTGCCGTTATAATCTGCTTCATTATAATCTATGACAAAAAGATTACTCGCTGGGAAGGTATTATTCTTCTTATTCTCTACATTTCTTACTTAGGCGTTATTTTCGGGATTTTTTAGATATAGAGTAAAAAATATATAAATTACAATATTCATATGTCCAAAGAAGAACTAATTAAGAATTTAATAGACGACCAGTATCTCAAAACGCCAATCATTATTGAGGCCTTCAAGGCGATCGACCGTAAGGATTTCATTCCTGAAAACTTGAAAAGCGCCGCTTATTTAAACCAAGCTCTGCCGATAGGAGAAGAGCAAACTATTTCCCAACCTCTAACCGTTGCTTTTATGCTAGAGCTTTTAGAACCCGGCACCGGGAATAAAATTCTTGATGTTGGAGCCGGTTCCGGCTGGCAAGCCGCTCTTCTTTCATACATTGTCAGCAAAAACGACAAAGAAGGGAAAGGAGAAGTTATTTCAATAGAACGAATAGAATTCTTAAAACAAATGGCTGAAGCAAACATTGCTAAATACAATTTCCTTGAAAAAGGTATAGTTAAAATAATTCACGGGGACGGCTCTAAGGGATATAGTCAAGCAGCTCCGTATGATAAAATCATTGCCGCCGCTTCAGGTAATATTCTACCTCAGGCCTGGAAAGAACAGATTAATGTCGGCGGTCGAATCGTTGTTCCAATCAATTCAAGTATCTGGGTTTTTGATAAAATAGGGGATAACATATTTGAAAAAAAACAATACTTCGGTTTTAGCTTTGTTCCCTTAATTACCGAATGATAAAATTAGGAGGTTAGGAAGTTAGGAAACTCATAACTCAAAGATCCAAAACTTCCAACATAAAAAACCAATCTGGGGGTGTTGAACACCCCCTAGTTGTTTAAATAACAAATGATGGGTGTTGAACACCCATCAATTGACTTAAGCGCG
>CAZJVK010000022.1:0-6614 GCA_964549725.1 uncultured Candidatus Saccharibacteria bacterium
ATGGCAAATAAAACGTTAAAAAATAAAAAGTTGCTAATTGTTGAATCACCGACTAAAGCTCGCACTATAAGCGAATTTTTAGGGAATGAATATAAAGTTGAATCTTCATACGGCCACATTCGGGATCTTCCGAAAAGCTCAATAGGTGTTGATATTGAACATAATTTCACGCCGAAATATATAATTCCTACTAAATCCCGAAAAAATGTTACCAACTTAAAAAAACTAGCTGAGAAATTAAGTGATGTAATAATTGCTACCGATGAAGACCGGGAGGGCGAAGCAATTGCTTGGCATATTGCCCAAGCTTTGAATCTTGAGGAATCTCAATCGCCAAATTCTAAAACTCAAACGAAGTCAAGAGCTAAAAGTCAAACATCAAAACTTTGCCAAAGAATTGTTTTTCATGAAATTACTAAAGATGCTATTCAGAAAGCATTGGAAAATCCGAGATCTATTGATATGAATTTGGTTGACGCCCAACAAGCAAGAAGGGTGCTTGATCGACTAGTTGGATATAAGCTCTCCCCTTTTCTTTGGAAAAAGGTTGCTAGTCACCTTTCGGCCGGCCGAGTTCAGTCGGTGGCTTTAAGATTGATTGTTGACAGAGAGGATGAAATTCGGAGTTTTAAGCCGGAAAAATATTGGACAATTGACGCAATTTTTGTAAAAGACGGTATTGAATTTAATGCTCCGGTTATAAAAATAGATGGAGAGAATTTTCCAAAACCTGGAATTAAAGAGGAAAATCAGGTGGACGAAATTGTAAAAAATCTGAATCAGGCTGATTTTTTAGTGACTAATATAGACAAAAGAGAAACGAAACGTTCTCCTCTACCCCCTTTTACTACCAGTACCCTTCAACAAGAAGCCTCAAAAAGACTTTATTTCTCGGCTAAGCAGACAATGATGTTTGCTCAACGTCTTTACGAAAAGGGATTGATTACGTATATGAGAACCGATTCGGTTAACCTTTCTGAAATTTCTCTTAAGATGGCAAAAAGCTGGATTGGAAAAAAGTTTGGTGAGAAATATACTCTTGATAAACCAAGGTTTTTTAAAACTAAATCCCGTCTGGCCCAGGAGGCGCATGAAGCAATCCGGCCTGTCAAGTTAGAACCGGATACCGAGAAATTAGAAAAACAGGAGGTTAAACTATTTGAGTTGATTAGGAATAGGTTTCTTGCATCTCAAATGCCCCCAGCTGTATTTAAGGGAACTAAGATTGATATTGAAGCCAAAGCAGAGAGTAAAAAGTATCTACTTCGAGTAAATGGGAGTATCTTGAAATTTGACGGATATATGAAAGTTTGGCTTCAGAAATATGAAGAAAAGAAACTTCCCGAGTTTTTAGAAGATGAGGAAATAAAACCTGAAAATATTAAGCCAGAGGAACATGAAACAATTCCCCCTCCTCGATATAATGAAGCGAGTATTGTGAAAACCTTAGAGGAAAACGGCATTGGCAGACCCTCAACTTACGTTCCTATTATCTCCGTTCTTATTCAAAGAAATTATACAGAAAAAGATTCAAATCGCAGATTTCATCCAACTGAAATTGGAGAATTAGTAAATAAGGTGTTGAAAGAGCATTTTCCAAATATTGTAAACGTGAATTTCACAGCCGAAATGGAAAAGAAACTTGACGAAGTTGCGGCGGGTAAAGAGGATTGGCATAAGGTCATTCAAGAATTTTATAATCCTTTTAATGAAAATCTTGAGAAGAAGTATGAGCAGGTTTCTAAAGAGAGTTTGATTGGTAAAATTCAGGAAACAGATGAAAAATGTGAGAAGTGCGGGCGGCCAATGGTAATTAAGCAAGGCCGATTTGGGAAATTTTTAGCTTGCAGCGGTTTCCCGGAATGTAAAAATACCAGGTCGCTGGAAAGTGAAGATAATACATTTGGTAAATGTCCAAAATGCGGTAAAGGAATAATAGTTAAAAAACGAACCCGAAAAGGCCGATACTTTTTTGGTTGCGATCGTTATCCGGACTGTGATTTTGCTAAATGGAACGAAAAGGAACTTAAGGAAACACAAGAAGAAGACTAAGTATATTTCCGAAACTTTTTTGGGTGAAGTAAAAAACAGTCCCTCATATGTACATATTGTGAGGGACTGTTTTTAAAACTTATGAGATGCAAATTCTGCTTACATCATTCCACCCATGCCGGCTGGCATACCACCGCCAGCTCTATCACTGTTTCCATCACTATCTTTTTTTGGTTTATCACAAACCACCGCCTCGGTAATAAGAAACATAGAAGCAATGGAAGAAGCATTTTGGAGAGCGGAACGGGTAACTTTGGTTGGGTCAATTATGCCGGTTTTAATCAGATTTTCGTACTTACCGGTCGCAGCATTAAAACCATAGTCACCACTCCGATTAATTATTTTATCTAAAATAACCGAACTTTCATAACCAGCATTTTGAACAATCTGTTTCATTGGTGCATAAAGACCTTCAAGGATAATTTTAACACCAACTATTTCGGCCATATCATCCGGTGTCATATTCTTGCTAATGTATTTTTTGAGTTCTTTTGAGGCTCGAACAAGAGCGATTCCGCCGCCAGGCACAATTCCTTCTTCAATAGCAGCCTTGGTAGCTTCAACGGCGTCCTCAATCCGTTGTTGAGTTTCTTTCTGTTCGGTTTCAGTAGGAGCACCAACTTTAATAATAGCAACACCACCAGAAAGTTTAGCCACGCGCTCTTCAAGTTTTTCACGCTGGAACTTGGAATCAGTTTTTTTAATTTGAACTCTTAGCTGGTCAATTTTTTCTTCAATATTTTTTTTGGGACCCTTGCCGCCAACGATAGTAGTATTATCTTTGGTAGCAATAACCCGATGAGCTTTTCCAAGAGAAGAAATATCAGCGCTTTCAAGTTTTTTACCAAGCTCTTCTGAGATTAATCTAGCTCCGGTTAAAAGTGTAATATCTTGCAAAAGTTCCTTTTTATGGTCACCGAAACCGGGAGCTTTGACTGCTAAAACATCAAAAGTGCCGCGAAGCTTATTAATTACTAAGGTAGCCAGAGCTTCGCCTTCAACATCGTCAGCAATGATTACTAATTCCTTTTTACCGCTCTGGGCAATTTTTTCCAAAAGAGGAAGGAGATCTTTAATTGCTGAGATTTTCTTGTCAGTTAAAAGAATGTACGGGTTATCTAGAGAAGTCTCCATTCGTTCTTGGTCAGTAATCATATAGGGAGAAATATAGCCTTTATCAAACTGCATGCCTTCAACAATTTCAGAAGAAAGGCCGAGAGTTTGAGATTCTTCAACGGTCACAACGCCGTCTTGGCCAACCTTATTAATTACACCGGCAATCAAGTTGCCTATTTTTTCGTCACGAGAAGAAATAGTGGCAACTTGGGCAATTTCTTCTTTTGAATTTATTTTTTTTGAATTGTTCTTAATGTGATTAATTACAAGTTCAGTAGCTTTGTTCATTCCGCGCCGTAAACTAATTGGGTCAAGACCGGCGGAAACATTTTTAATACCTTCGCTTATAAACATTTGAGCGAGAACCGTGGCAGTTGTAGTGCCATCACCGGCTACTTCATTGGTTTTTGAAGCAACCTCTTTTATAAGTTCGGCTCCAATATTTTCAATTTTGTCTTCAAGTTCAATTTCTTTGGCGATAGTTACTCCATCAAGAGTAATGGTTGGAGAACCAAAACCTTTATCAAGCACAACTCCTCGCCCGCGGGGGCCGAGGGTAACTTTAACGGTATTGGCTAATTTATCAACGCCGTTCTTAAGACTTTTTCTAGCTTTTTCACCGAATAATATTTGCTTTGCCATATTTTTATTTATTTTTGAATTATTCCAATAATGTCTTCTTCTTTCATAATAAGATATTCCTTGTCGTCTATTTTTATTTCATCAATGCCATAGCCATGTTTGAAAAGGATTTTATCCCCAACTTTTACGGACGGGGTAATTTTTTCTCCATTATCGTTTACTTTGCCAGAACCAACAGCAACAACTTTGCCTTGAACCGGACTTTCATCCTTGGCGGTATCTGGAAGGATGATACCGGATTCTGTTTTTTCTTCTTTTTCAATTTTTTCGACCAAAACTCTATCTGAAAGTGGTTTTAATTTCATATTTTTTGTTTATTAGTTTACTAACCAAGTATAAGCACAGCTTGCAATTTCGTCAGTCGTTAGAAATAGATACACTTACAGCGTATCTATTTCACCTCCTTTCTCATTATAAAAAATAATAAATCAATGTCAAGAATTAACACTTCATATTAATTTATTTCCCCAATAATTTATTTATTAATTTATCCCAATCTCCTTGGGTGAAAAGATTAAAAATTAGTTTGCTTTTGTTGCCTTTTCGGGAAATTGAGACTGGAATGCCTAATTTTTCCTCAATTTGGCGTTCCCAAAAATTTGTTTCTTGGCTACTGTTTTTTAATTTATTTTTATGGCCTTTACCATCTTCGTCACCATTTGACAATTTGTGCGCATAAGCATGGAGTTTTCGAGCGCTGATGTCATCTTTCAGAAGTTTTTGGAAAAGCCTTTCTTGATTGGTCGGATTTTTAACGGATAAAAGCACTCGGCCTTGAGATTCGCTTACTTTGCCTGTTGAAATAGCGTCTTGAATATTGGTAGGCAAATTAAGGAGTCGAATAGTGTTAGAAACCGATTCCCGGCTTTTACCAACCCTGGTGGCAATTTCTCGTTGGGTAAGATTAAAATTATCCTGAAGGTGGGCATAGGCTCGGGCAGTTTCAATAGAGTTAAGGTCAACTCGTTGAAGATTTTCAATAAGAGCTATGTAGAGCTTGTCCTGATTTATCTGTTCTCGCCTTACAATAACAGGTACGGTTTTCAGACCGGCAATTTTTGCTGCTCGGAGACGCCGTTCACCGGAGATAAGTTGATAATACACGCGTGTACCGCTCTCGGTGTTTTCTTCAAATTTAGAAACTACCAAGGGCTGAATAATTCCCACCTCTCTTATTGACCGCGCTAATTCATTTAGGTCTTCTTCATTGTGCTCTTTTCTAGGCTGGTACGGGTTAGGTTTGATTTGGTCAACTTCAATTTGAAAAATAGCTTCCTCGGGTTCCGGAATAAATTGCTTTGCCTCGTCTTGTAGTTGAGGTTGAACCTGAGGTTTCTGGTCAACTTCAATTTGAAAAGGAGCCGGTTTATCCACTTCTTTCTGTTGAACCCCCGGCACATCCTGAACCGTTTTCTGGTCAGGTTGAGAGTTTTCTTGAGGAGGGTAATATATTGGCGGTTCCCGCGGGGTCTGTTTTCGATTAACAAAATCATCCCGACTTTCAGCTGGTTTCTGGTAATCACCGCTTTTTTGATTTTCTTTTTTAGGAATAAGTGATTCAAGTCCTTGTCCGGGCATAAATTAGGTTATAGCTTATAACTTAAAAATTATACAATAATAATATCCAGAAATCAAAAACCCGCCTCGACGGTGAAGTTAAAGCGGGTTTTCGAATAATGCTAAAATAGAATCAACTTTCAGGTTTTTTGAAACAGTAAATTTCCGCAACTTCGGGTAAAACATCTTAATATAAAGAGCTCCCGAGCCACAGATTAATGAACTGTTTTAAAAGAACTTTCGGTAAATCTCTTTTAGCTTTTACATGTTTACGCAAACACGAGTTCCGAATTTGAATTAAAATAAAGCCAATTTAGTTTCCCGGCGGCCGTCCGTTCCGCTAAACGATTTTATTTAATTAAATACGAAACTGTTAAAAATTTTACTTAATTGAAAAATGAAGTCAAGTGATGCTCGTCTGTGGATAAGTTATTTTCTTCTTGAGCAATTAACTCACGAGCTAAACTTTCATATCCTTGAGCTCCGGAGCTCCTCGGGTCATACATAAGAATAGGTCTTTGTTCGCTGGGAGCCCTGCTAAGACTTTTGGATTTCGGGATAATAGTTTTAAAAACATAATGTGGAAATTTTTCCTTAATTTCCCGGGCAATTTTTTCGGAAAACTCATCACCTTCTTCGTACATTGTTAGAAGAACACCGGAGATTTTAAGATTGTGGCCAAGGTTCTGGTTTACCATTTGAATAGTATCCAAAAGTTGGTTTAGGCCTTGTAAGCTAAAGTACTCACACTGAATAGGAATTAGGACTTCATCGGCAGCCATAAGACCATTTATGGATAACAAACTTAAACTTGGAGCCATATCTATCAGGATATAATCATAGTTGTGTTTTATATTTTCAAGAGTTCGTCGGAGATGATTTTCTCGCTCTTGAACATTTGCAAGTTCAATTATCGCTCCGGCAAGGTCGCGCGAGGAAGGAACAACCTCAAAGTTAAAAATTGGAGTTTGTCTCACCGTTTCTTCTATTGGAACGTCAAAAAACATAGAATGGTAAATGGTTTTTGAGTTTTCATATTTTATACCGGCTCCGATAGTGGCATTAGACTGGGGGTCAAAATCAACCAAAAGAATCCTTTTACCAAAAAGGGCTAGATATGAACCTAAACCAAGACAGCTTGTAGTTTTACCAACACCGCCTTTCTGATTAAAAACTGCAATAGTTCTTGCCATTTTTGTCTAAGAGTGAAACGATTAGCTACAAAAATGAGCACCCCGTACTTAATG
>CAZJVK010000023.1:0-6316 GCA_964549725.1 uncultured Candidatus Saccharibacteria bacterium
GAGTTCTATGAGAGTGAAGGCTTTGGTATTCATTATTCTTGATTCCTGATTCTTAATTCAAACTTTGAGTTATGAGTTGCGAGTTGGTTATAACTTATTATCTATAAGCTATTATCTAATATAATTGTATCAGGAATGAGAGGGAATATGGTATATCTAGTGTGGTTAAATCAAATGAGGGGTGTTGAACACCCAAAATTTCCCAACATCCTAATTTCCTAATTTACTATACTTGAAATGGAGAAAACTTATAAGATTAGGAGGGTTGCTTGTTGTATTAATTCATAGTATAATTTGATTAGTTCCGATTTTCTCTAAATTTCTAATTTGGAAAGGAAATCGAGAATCCGCGACATTGTATCTAAATTAAAATTTAGACAATGTCGGGAAAACTTAACAAATTAAAAAGGGATTGTTATGAATGAGAAAACAAAAGATCAGGTTTCTACTCAACTTCTTAAATTGAGTAAGAAAAAAACGCTTGTTAATACCCAAAATATTACAGGTGATTTTGAAGGATTATACGGTAATGCTTCTAAAATCCGAGGCGATGTCTCTGAAATTCAAGGTGATATTTCTGGAATTCAAGGCGATGTTTCTAAAATCTGGGGTAGTATTTTCAAAATCCGAGGTGATGTCTCGAGGATTCGAGGTGATGTCTCTGGAATCTGGGGTAATGTCTCTGAAATCTGGGGTGATGTTTCGGAAATTCAGGGTTGCGTCTATGGAATTCAAGGTAATATTTCTGGAATCTGGGGTGATATCTCTAAAATTCGAGGTGATATCTCTGAAATTCAGGGTGATGTTTCTGAGGTCTGGGGTAATATTTCTGAAATCTGGGGTAATATTTCTGAAACTCAAGGTGATGTTTCGGAAATTCAAGGTAATGTTTCCAGAATACGAAGTGAAACTCCTGAGGCAATTAAAAACTTTGGAAGCTAGGAAGTTAGGAATTCTATTAAAAATCTTAACTTTTAAAAGCATTGTTTATATAAACAATGCTTTTTTATTAGAGAAAATAGAATGACGTCTATGTATCAGCTATTGCAAAAGATTTTTTATCTTATCTACCAGTTCTTCTCTTGAAACTTCTTCCTGTTGTTTAGAAATTAAATCGCGGACGGTAACAGTGCCGTTTTTCATTTCATTCTTGCCGATAATAACCACAACCTGAATATCCCGGCTAACCGCAAAAGAGAGTTGCCCTTTCAGGGTACCATCATTGCCTAAATAAAGTTCGCTGGAAATCTCGGCCTCCCGAAGTTCTGTAAGTGTTTTCACAGTTTCTTCTTCGGCAGACGCTTCAAAATTTAAAATCATAACTTTCGAAACACTTTTAACTGTTTCAATTGAGTCCACTTCCTTTATCGCTTGATATAAACGGTCAAGGCCGACTGAAAAACCGACTGCCGGGACAGGCGTGGTGCTAAAACGTTCAATAAGATTATCGTACCGACCACCACCAGCAATACTGCCAAGCTCCGGAATATCGGTTAAAGTCGTTTCAAAAACCATACCGGTATAATATCCCAGGCCCCGAACAATTGAGAGGTTAATTTCCCAAGCCCCAACGGGAACTTTCATAATTTCAAGAAGTTTGGATAGTTCCTGAAGTTCTCTCAAACCTTCTTTACCTTCGGTTGATTTTCCAATAATCTCGGCTGCCTTCTCGCATATCCCATTTTTTGTTTTAGAACGAAGGGAAATAAATTCCTTAATTTTGGAAATTTGCTCTTCGTTAAGATTAATTAATTTAAGCTCCTTTTCTACTTCATCCCAGCCTTGCTTATTAATCTTATCCATTACTTGAAATACCTTCGGAGCTTTCTTTTTGTCAAAACCAATCGCTTCACAAAGGCCATTTAAAACTTTACGATTGCTAACTTGAATTAAAAATTTTCCAATACCCAGCGCGGCCATCACCTGATAAGCAAGGGCAATTATTTCGGCGTCGGAAAGGACTTTCCCCGAACCTACAATATCGGCATCACACTGCATAAATTCCCGATACCGTCCGGCTTGAGGTTTTTCTCCTCTCCAAACACGGCCAAAATGGTATAGCTTCGCCGGTTTTTTAATATCCTGAGGATAAGCGGAAATTACCCGGGCAAGGGGAACTGTCAAATCAAACCGAAGGGCAAGTTTATCCTGCGAAGGTTCGGTGTTCTCGGTTGTTGAAACACCAAAAATTTGTTTATCAAAATCAGGATCGGCGCCGGTCAAAACTTCCCGCCGCTCAACATCCGGCGTCTCAAAAGGAACGAAGCCAAAAAGTTCAAAGGCTCTCCGAATTTTTTCGACCATTCGGTTACGTTCTATTTGGTCTTCAGGTAAGTAATCCCGAAAACCACTCGGAAGTTTTGGTTTAATAAACATGATTTATATTGATGTTATTTAATCTCCTTTAAAATTTCAAGAAAACGGTTGTATTTAGAAACTCGTTCTCCTCTTGCCGGCGCGCCAAGTTTTATTCCATACGCGCCGACGGCGTAGGCAAGATCGGCGATAAAATCATCATTAGTCTCCCCGCTTCGATGAGAAACCACTACTTTCCAGCCTTGCTTCCTAGCAAAATTAATCGCTTCCAAAGTTTCGGAAAGCGTGCCTATCTGGTTTGGTTTTATAATTACCGAATTCACACTTTTATATTCCTCAGCCTTTTTCATTCGGGAAACATTGGTAACTGTAAGGTCATCACCGCAGATAAGAATCTTTCCCTCATATTTTTGAAAAAGTAAGGCAAAGTTTTCAAAATCTTCTTCTCCAAAAGGGTCTTCAATGAAAGAAAGTGGATAATTAGAAATTAAATTATTGTAAATCTCAAAAAGTTCCCCCGGTTTTTTATTTATATTACTCGCCGCAGCATCAATGCCAAATTGAAGTTTAAAACCATTTTCTTCTCTTATTTTCTCTAAAATCTTAAATGGCTCAATATTGTCTTTAAACTCCGGAGCAAAACCCCCTTCATCACCTAAATTAATAGAGCTCTCACCAAAATTTTCCTTCAGGTATTCTCTAAGTTGGTTATAAAACAGATGGGTTATTTCAACCGCTTTCTCTGGATTGGTTTCTTCCGGAATAATTATATACTCCTGGATGTCAAGATTGTTGCCGGCGTGAACTCCGCCGTTTATAACATTTGCAAAAAGTTTCGGAAAGTCAGGTTTGGTCCCAGCCAAATTCCCAAGGTATTCCCAAAGGGGTGTATTTTTTGAAAGGGCGCCGGCTCGGGCGACAGCAAGCGACACTGCGAGAAGAGTATTCGCGCCTAACCCGGCTTTATCAGATGTGCCGTCAAGCTCAATCAACCGCCGGTCAATTTCCGTTTGGTCTTCAGGATTAAGACCTTTGATTGAAGGGCTTATTTTCTCAGTTATATTCTTAACCGCCTGAATAGCCGGGACTGAAACTGCTTCGTGCAAACCCCTGCTTTTGCCTTGAGGAACCGAGGCGGTTGTACCTAAGCCATTTTCCAAAAAAACCGAAGTTTTTACAGTCCAATCACCGCGCGAGTTAAGAATTCTGCGAGCCAAAATTGAAGAAATTTTAGTCATGTTTGGAATTCCTAAGTTCCTTCTCCGTATTATAAACCTCTAACGTTGTTTTAATAATTACGTCATGGTTTAAGGAAATGCTTTTAATACCCTCTTTAATAAGGAACTTGGCAAAATCAGGGAAAGTGGAAGGCGCATCACCGCAGATTCCAACATATTTCCCGCAGGAATGGCAGGTATGAATTACTTCCTTTATCATTTCTTTCACGGCCGGATTATTTTCATTGCCAACTTTAGAAATTAGTTGGGAATCACGGTCAAGACCAAGAGTGAGCTGAGTAAGATCATTGGAGCCAATCGACATACCGTCAAAAATCTTCAGGAAATCTTCCACTAAAACAACGTTAGAAGGAATCTCGCACATAACATATACTTTGAGATTTTTGTCTTTCTTGCGGTCAAAACCATTCTCTTTCATAATTTCCAAAACCTTCTTGCCTTCCTCTACAGTTCGGCAGAAAGGAATCATAGGAACTATATTTTGAAGACCCATTTCGTTTCTTGCTTTTTTGAGAGCTTTGACTTCCAGAATAAAAGCATCTTTAAAATCAGGGCTATAATAACGAGAAGCGCCACGCCAGCCAAGCATTGGATTAGCTTCCTCTGGTTCATACTTTTCACCGCCCAAAAGAGTGCGGTATTCATTAGTTTTAAAATCTGAGAATCGAACAATTACCTCTTTTGGATAAAAAGCAGCCGCTATTTTGGCGATGCCATAAGCAAGTTTGTCAATATAAAACTCAGTTTTATTTTCCCACCCGACGGTCTTCTTTTCAATTTTTTTCTTTAAATTTTTATCAAGCTTCTTAAAATTAAGAAGAGCATTGGGATGAATTCCAATATCCGAAGCAATAATGAATTCCTCTCTGGCAAGACCAACGCCCTGATTAGGCAAAAAGGATTTTTCAAAGGCGGTTTCCGGCGTAGCAATATTCATCATAATCTTGGTTTCGGGTTCGGGAATTTCTTTTACGTCATGTTCAATAATTTCAAAGTCAAGCTCGCCTTTCATAACCACACCCTCACTGCCAGTTGTGTCAACGGTTATTTTTTGGCCGGTTCTAATTTTTCTAGTGGCACTACCGGCGCCGACAATAGCAGGAATACCAAGCTCCCGAGCAACAATTGCGGCGTGAGATGTCCTACCCCCTTTATCAGTGACAATAGCAGAAGCAATTTTCATAATTGGCTCCCAGTCAGGGTCAGTCATATCGGTTACTAAAATTTCACCTTTTTTGAATTTACCAAGGTCTTTAGCATCAAGAATTACCCGAGCCTTACCGGTGGCAATTCTATTAAGAACAGAAGCTCCTACTACTAGTTTTTCTCCGCCTTTCTTTAGTTTGTATTCTTTCACCTTGGTAAAATCCCGACCGGCGTGAACTGTCTCGGGACGGGCTTGGAGAATAAAAAGTTCGCCGGTTTTACCATCTTTACCCCACTCTATATCCATCGGAGTCCATTTACCGTTCAATTTGGAATAATGATCTTCAATTAATTTACACCACCCGGCAAGTTTCAAAACTTCTTTATCGGTAAGAACAAAAATTTTTTCTTCCTTGTTAGTGGTTTTTTGAAGTTTGATTGCTTTTACCCCGCGAATAGATTTGGAATAAACCATCTTTCTATCTTTTTTGCCCAATCTTTTGTCAATAATTGAATTATGATTTTTATCCAAAGTCTTTTTGAAAACAAGCCATTCATCGGGAATTACCTCACCTTGAACTATAAGCTCGCCTAGACCCCAAGCGCCGTCAATTAGAATAATATCTCGGAAACCGGATTCAGTATCAAGAGTAAAAGCAACACCAGCCCCGCCTTTGTCAGAGCGGACCATTTTCTGGACACCAACCGATAAAGCAACCTTCAAATGTCCAAATCCTTTATCCTCCCTGTATGAAATAGCTCGGTTGGTAAAAAGGGAAGCCATAGCTGATTTTACAGCTTCAAGAAGTTTCTCTTTGCCTCGGATATTGAGATATGTTTCATGCTGGCCCGCAAATGACGCTGAAGGAATATCCTCAAGCGTGGCACTGGAACGGACAGCTACGTCAACATTTTTTCCATATTTTTCTTCAAGGCTTTCATAACACTTTGTAATTTCTTCTTTTAAATTCTCCGAAAACTCTTTTTCTTTAATTGTTTCTCGAATTGCTTTGCCCCGGGCGGCGAGATTTTTAAGATTGGTTACATCAAGATCGGAAAGTTTTTTCTTAATAAAACTTTTGAGGCCAGCTTCTTTTATAAAATGGCGGTATCCTTCAGCGGTAATTATAAAACCGCCGGGGATATTTATGCCTTTAGGTTTCAGGTGATGAATCATCTCGCCCAAAGAAGCGTTCTTGCCGCCGACAAGAGGCACGTCATCTATTCGAACGTCTTCAAAGTTAAGAACATATTCTTGTTTTTTCTCCATCCCGATAGTGTTAGGTTGTCTTTAGACAACCGTAGATTACAGTTAGGTTTTGATTATCCGACCTGATATAATTTTGTTGATTCATTTTCGTATTAAAATATTGGATTAACACTATCGGGATCCATATCTAATTATATTACCACAAGGAAGATGAGGAAAACAGGTATGAAATGTCTGTTTTCCGAATCAACACAGGGGCAAGAATCTTTGATTCTTACCACAAGGAAGGTGAGGAAAACAAACGCAAAGTGTTTGTTTTCCGAACCAACGCAGGGGCAAGCTTTGCTTACCACAAGGAAAGAGAAAAGAAACAAAAATTTTATTTCTGTTTCTTTCGAACGACGAA
>CAZJVK010000024.1:0-6277 GCA_964549725.1 uncultured Candidatus Saccharibacteria bacterium
GCGACATCCCGAAGTTAATTAAGTTTGAGTTTGAGTTTAACAATGAAGCAATGAGGCAATGAAACAATGAGGTTCTATCTGGCATATTCTACCGCTCTCACTTCTCTTACTACCGTCACTTTAATTTCTCCCGGATACTGAACATCAGACTGAAGTTTATTAGCAATTTTCTTGGCAAGCTGCAATGAACCAAAATCATCCACTTTCTCCGGAACTACGAACACACGCACCTCACGGCCTGCCGAAACAGCATATACTTTAGTTACCCCTTCAAAACCCTTTACTACTTTCTCAATTTCCTCTAACCGCTTCAAATATTTTTCAATAGTATCTCGCCTTGCACCCGGACGAGCCGCCGATATTATATCAGCCGCCGCTACTATATACGATTCTGGAGTCGAGAATGGGTAATCTTCATGGTGAGCCTCCATCCCTTTAATTACTTTCTCGTCTATGCCGTATTTTTTAAGAATCTTCCGGCCAAGTTCTACGTGTGTTCCCTCCACATCATGGTCAATTGCTTTCCCAATATCATGAACTAAAGCAGCCTTCTTGGTTATTTCCACATCAAGCCCAAGTTCACTGGCAATCATCCCGGCAATGTGAGTCATTTCCACTGAGTGCTCAAGTACATTCTGACCATAACTGGTGCGATATTTAAGCTTGCCGAGAAGATGAACAATTTCCTCGGGCAAATCAAGAATTCCCACGTCATACGCTGCATCTTCTCCGGCTTTCTTCACATATTTATCAAGTTCTTCCCTCGCCTCTTCAACTTTCTCCTCTATTTTAGCTGGTTGAATCCGGCCGTCTTCAATTAATTTTTCAAGAGCAATTTTCGCCAATTCTCTCCGAAGTGGATCAAAAGAGGAAAGAATAATACTATCCGGCGCTTCGTCAACAATAAGTTCTACGCCGGTTAACCGTTCGAAAGTTCTAATATTCCGTCCTTCACGACCAATTATCTTTCCTTTCATATCACCGCCTTCAGGTAAAGACACAACACTCGTTGTTATGTCACCGATATAACCACGAGTGTACCGCTGAATTGCCGAAGTAACTATCTCCCGGCCCTTTTTTTCAATCTCCTCTTTTCTTCCTTTTTCCATATCAACAAGTTTTTTAGAAAGTTCATCTTTATACTCCCGCTCAACCTCTTCAAGAAGTTGCTCTTTGGCTTCACCTTTATTAAGGCCTGCTACTCGCTCTAATTCCTGAAGCGTTTTCTGATTTAACTCTTCTATTTCCTCATTCTTTCTGTCAATCTCCTTAAGCCGAGTTTCATAACCTTCAGCCTTCTCGTCCAATTTCCCCTTTTCTTTATCTAAACTATCCTCCCTTCTAAGGAGTCTTTCTTCTTGTTTCCTGAATTCCTTTTTCTGCTCTTTCTCCTCTTCTTGTATATTAGAGAGAATTGTCGTAGCCTTTTCTTTAGCCTCAAGAACCACTTTCTTAGCTTCAATCTCAGCAGCGCTGAGACTTTCCCTTATCTTCCCTTCAAGAGTATTCTGTTTTACAGCGCCAAACCAACGTCTCACGAAATATCCGATTATTGCCCCAATAACGAGCGTCATAAACAACGCCACCCAAGGGCTGGTTCCTAAAATCATAATTAAATTGTATCAAGTTATTTTGAATCGACGTTTTAATCATTGAATGCAAAAAATATAAATTTGCCTATATTTAAATACTATCCGACTTTATAACAACTGTCAAAAAAGATATAATTAACTTAATATATCTATTATGAAAAAGACCGTAGTATTATGTATTCTTGACGGTTGGGGTATCGGCAAACAAGATGAATCCAACCCAATTTATACATCCAAACCTCCAATTATTAATTACCTCGAACAAAATTTCCCGGCTGGTTCTTTAAAATCAAGCGGCCTCTCAGTCGGTTTTCCTTGGGGTGAAGCCGGTAACAGTGAGGTTGGCCATTTAACCCTAGGCTCCGGACGTGTTCTTTATCAATACTATTTGGAAATAAAAAACGCTATCAATAAAGGAACTTTCTTTAAAAATGAAGCTCTGAAAAGTGCTTTCGCTCACACTAAGAAAAATAATTCCTCCGTTCATCTCATTGGTCTTCTGACCAGCAGTACCACCCACGCCGCTCTTGACCACCTAAAAACTCTCATTGAAATGGGTAAAAAAGAAAACGCTCAGAATCTTTATCTTCACCTTTTCACTGACGGCCGGGACAGTCCGCCCTATTCAGCTAAGAAATTAATAAATGAAATTGAAGAAAAAATGGCCAAGGCAGGCGTAGGAGAAATAACTTCCCTCGCCGGCCGATACTATGGAATGAATCAGAATAAAAACTGGCAACTCACTCAACAATCTTACCAGATGCTCCGCGGCAACGCTCCAAAGCGCTCTATTGAGCAAGCTTTAAACACCGCCTACCAAAAAAATCTCACCGATGAATACGTTGAGCCTTCTATTATTAAAGAACACCCTATTGAAAAAAATGATGCTGTAATCTTCTTTAATTTTCGGGAAGATGGGATGAAACAGCTTTCTCAATCATTTATTGACTCTGATTTTAAACAATTTAGCGCTGACAACCCTCAAAATCTTCACATTGTTACTATGATTAAGTACCGCGAAGACTCTTCCGTTCCTGCCGCTTTTTCATTAAAAAAAATTCCGAACACTTTGGGTGAGGTTATATCCCAAAACAACAAAATTCAGCTTCGGGTCACCGAAACTCAAAGGTATGCCCATATTACTTATTTCTTCAATGGACTTCGGGAACGACCCTTCCCGGGTGAATACCGTATTATACTCCCCTCTGACCAAATTACTCATTTTGATAAACGACCGGAAATGCAAGCTAAAGCAATCACCGACCGGGTTATTGTTTCCTTGCACAACAATGAATTTGATTTTATTCTCTTAAACTATGCTAATCCGGATATTATTGCCCGTACCGGTAATTATCAAGCTACCGCAGAAGCAATCAGGGTTGTGGACCACGAACTCGGTCAGCTTGTAAATACTGTTCTTTCCGGTAATCATATATTACTTGTAACCTCCAGCCACGGTAACGCCGAAGCGATGTTCGACTTAAAAACCGGTAAACCTCAAACTAAACAAAGTTCAAGTCCAGTTCCTTTCTATTTAATTGGTAACGAATACAAAAAAAAGGCAGCTCCAATAAGTTACTCATCTAAACTTCCTAAATTCGGCATGCTTTCTGATATCGCACCCACTATTCTTAACCTAATGAAACTCCCCAAACCAAAAGAAATGACCGGTAGTAATTTATTAGACTACATTAATTAAAAAAGGATGTTGAACATCCCCACCCGGTGAAACTATACTGCTATTCCTTTGCTTTTCGCGCCGTTAGGCGCGGCAGTGAAGTTTCACTGGGCCTCTGGATGTTCAACATCCCAATATTGATTGAATTGAGTTGAGTTTGAGTTGAGTTTAAATTGAGTTTGAGTTGAGTTTAACAATGAAGCAATGAGGCAATGAAACAATGAGGTTATTTGTCCTTCGCAAGAACGTAAAAATTCTCAAAAAGTTTGGCGACTAAAATCGGTCCGGTACCACCCGGCGTTGGAGTATAAAATGCGAGTTTTTCCAACTCTTTTTCCTTTGATACATCCAGGTCCCCTAAAAATGGGGATTGCTCTTGTTTTGAAATTTTTCCATACCCAAAATCAATTACCCCGGCTCCTTTCTTTAAAAGTTCCGGACCGAAAAACTTCGGTTTCCCCACTCCGGAAATCACTAAATCGGCCTTCTTTAAAAACTCTAAATTACTTCCTCTGCCTAAAACAATAGTTTCTCTTGTTTTTCCTAAAAGCCACACTGCAATCGGTTTCCCGGTTAAAAAACCTCTTCCCACCACGGCAGCTGTTTTATTTTTTAAAACTCCATCCATCTCTTCGCGTGGCACGTTATATGCTTCACATAATATCTGGCTTACCACCGCTACACTTGGCGGTAAAATAAAGTTTCTTCCGTTATAAAACGCCCCTAAAGCGCGCTCACCCAAAACGTCAACGTCTTTCTCTCGAGGAATAACATTTACCACGTAATGCTTATTCAACCCTTCTCTAAGCGGTAATTGAACCACCACCCCGCCGCAGGTCTTATGCTTGGCAATTTTTAAAACCTGTTCTCTCGCTCCATCATTCGTTATCTCTTCGTCAAACTCATACACCCTGAAATCTACTCCCAATTCCTTGGCTATTTCTTTTTTCTTATTAACAAACCCAAAAGACCCTTTATCGCTTCTTATCACAAACACCGCCAGAAATTTTTTTGGTACTGGTTTTTTTTTCAAGTTATTAATAATCCTCTCTGAAATTTTTTTACCGTTCAGTTTCATATAAGTTAGCTTATAGGTTATAGATAATAGATAATAAATAAAATATTGATTGAGTTGAGTTGTCTTGGATGTCGTTCATCCCCGCCCGGTGAAACTAATGAGGCAATGAAGCAATGAAGCAATGAAATTTTATTGAGAGTTTCTTCTTTACTCTCTTTATTCATAATTCTTTATTCATTATTCATAACTTAGTGGAAACTTTTTACACAAATCCGCTATTTCAACCTTCGTATCAACTTTCACATCATTATTCTCAACATCTCCTTTCAAAATACAATCAATTATTTTACCAATTTTTTCCATTTCTTTTTCTTTCATTCCTCTTGTAGTTACCGTCGGAGTGCCTAATCGAATTCCGGATGGGTCAAACGGTTTTCTCTCGTCAAACGGAATAGTATTTTTATTAACAATTATACCTGTTTCCTCAAGCTTTCTCTCCGCCTCTCCACCGCTTATCTTTTTTTCCCAAGTATCAACCAGCATCAGGTGAGTATCAGTACCGCCGGATATAATTCTCCAACCGAAATTTTTCAAACTCTCGGAAAGAGTTCTGGCATTCACCACCACCTGGCTTGCATACTCTTTGAACTCTGGCGTGTTCGCTTCCTTTAGGGCTACCGCCGCCGCCGCAATCTGATTCATATGCGGTCCGCCTTGAAGCCCTGGGAAAACGGCTTTGTCAATTTTCTTAGAAAGTTCCCCTTTACTAAATATTAAAGCTGACCTTGGACCTCGAAGCGTTTTGTGGGTTGTGGTTGTAACCACATCGGCGTATGGAAAAGGTGAAGGATGTGATTCTGCCGCTACCAGACCGGCAATATGAGACATATCAACCATTAAAAACGCTCCAATCTCATCGGCAATTTCTCTAAATTTCCCAAAATCAATTTTTCTTGAATATGCCGTGTACCCGGCAACAATCAAATTTGGCTTCTCCTTCTTAGCTAATTCCCTTATCTCCTTATAATCAAGTTGTTCGGTTTCCTTATCCACTCCATATGGCACTTGCTCCCAAAGCTTGCCGGTCACACTCACTTTGTATCCATGAGTTAGATGGCCGCCCATACTAAGCGCCATACCCATAATTTTCCCTCCTTTCGGAACCAGAGCATGATATACAGCTAAATTAGCCGGCGATCCCGAATACGGCTGAACATTCACCGACCAATCACTTCCATAAACTCCAAAAAGACTCAATGCCCTTTGTCTTGTTAAATTTTCCAGTTCATCAACCCATTTATTTCCAGCGTAATAACGGGCTTGCGGATATCCTTCCGCGTATTTGTTTACAAAAACAGACCCAAGCGCTTCTAAAACATCTTGGGAAACGTGGTTTTCGGATGCAATCAAATTAATCACGCTCCTCTGCCGGTTACATTCCTCTTGAATTAGTTTTTCTATTTCTTTATCTGCCATAAATTAGGTTATAGATAATAGATAATAGCTTATAGTTAGCTCAAAACTCACAACTCATAATTCTTAATTCTTTATTCATAATTCGTGAGCGAAGCGAACCTGCGACATCCCAATATTGATTGAGTTGAGTTGTCTTGGATGTCGTTCATCCCCGCCCGGTGAAACTATACTGCTAATTTTTTACTTTGAGTTTGAGTTTGAGTTTAACAATGAAGCAATGAGGCAATGAAACAATGAGGTTTAAGTTTGAGTTGAGTTTAACAATGAAGCAATGAGGCAATGAAACAATGAGGTTCTATCGGGGTACTCTCTCATTCCCAACTTGCTGGTCAGTCCTCGCATCTTCTCCGGGAGGCGAGCTAGGCGCAAAAATCATTGGCATATACGCTAAAACAAGCATAAGAGCAACAAAAAGTATAACAACCGCTATCATCACTCTTTTAAATTTTTCTCTTTTATTTCTTGCCATATTTTTCAAAATTTTAATTTTGTCATAAATATGAGCACCCCGTA
>CAZJVK010000025.1:0-4222 GCA_964549725.1 uncultured Candidatus Saccharibacteria bacterium
ACCTCTTAAACTAATATATTTTGAAGCATGTTTAAACAAACAAGACGCAAAGCAGAGGGAAATATATCTCAAAACCACTTATGGTCGAAGGTGGCTTGGCAAACGTTTGTCAAATTATAAGCGGTGAAATTTCTACGGGGATGCAAGAAATTATAAACAATTTTCCAAAACAGTTTGAGTTTGCGTTTGAAATTAAAAACGCCGCTCAACTTAAAGTGGTTGAAAAATATATAGTGATGGGTATGGGCGGTTCACATTTACCGGCTGACATCTTAAAAATCAGAAACCGACATCTCCCGCTCTACATTCACAAAAACTACGGCTTGCCTCCTCTCTCTCCCAAAGAATTTGAGAGTTCTTTTCTTATAGCCGTATCATTTTCTGGTAACACTGAGGAAACGATTGATTTTGCAAAAGAAGCGTTGGGACGTAATTACAACCTTGGAGTGGTAACCGGAGGCGGCAAGCTTTTGAAAATTGCCGAAGAAGCGCGGATTCCATACATTCAAATCCCAAATGAGGGACTGGAGCCAAGAACCGCTTTAGGTTATTTAACTGCCGGGCTTGCAAAATTTTTGGACGAGGACATCTTCAAAGAACTTCAACAACTCCCCAAAAAGTTAAAACCGGAAAGTTGGGAAGATAAAGGAAGAGCTCTTTCGGAAACTCTAACCGGAAAAGTGCCTGTGATATACGCATCCGATAAAAATCAAGGATTGGCTTATGTTTGGAAAATAAAAATTAATGAAACATCAAAAGTACCGGCTTTCTTTAATGTTTTCCCGGAATTAAATCATAACGAATTGGCCGGTTTTGAATTAAAGCCAGAAACCGAACCGCTCAGTAAAAACTTCCATTTCATTTTTATTGACGACCCGTCAGACAAACCAAGAATTAGAAAAAGAATTAATCTCACTAAGAAAATATATGAAGAAAAAGGAATGCCGGTGACAACGCTCGAACTTCAAGGTGAAACTCCCTTTGAAAAGATATTCAATTCATTGCTTCTTTCTGACTGGGTTAGTTTTTATCTCTCTAAAAAGTACAATACGGACCCAATTTCAAATGAGTTGGTTGAAAAATTCAAAAAACAAATTAACACGAATAATTAAGTTAGTTTATTAATATGTTCATATTGTTTGACATCGGAGGAACGAAAATGAGAGTGGCCGGCGCCCGAGATTTTGATTCTTTTGGAGAAATAAAAATAGCTGAAACACCGACTGATTTCAACAAAGGAATTAAAAAACTTATTTTTTTAATAAATGAGACGGCGGCCGGCGAAAAAATAGAAGCAATTGCCGGAGGAATAGCCGGACCTTTCGGCCTCAAAACAGGCACTTTACTTACCAGCCCAAATTTAAGCGGCTGGATAGACAAACCCTTTAGGAAAACTCTGGAGGAAGAGTTTAAAACGCCGATATATATTGAAAATGACGCGGCAATGGCAGGAATTGGCGAGGCGATTAAAGGTGAAGGCAAAGGATACGAAATTGTGGGATATATAACCGTAAGTACCGGGGTCGGCGGTTCAAGAATCGTGAACGGGGAAATAGATGAGCGGTCGGCCGGGTTTGAGCCAGGCCAGCAAATAATAGACGCAAGCCAAACGCTCTGTCCGGAATGCTCCGGGTTGGAATTAGGCCATATGATATCAGGTAAAGCTTTGGAAGAACGGTTTGGTAAAAAAGCTTATGAAATAAAGGAGTTGTCGGTATGGAATGAACTGGCTGACTGGCTGGGAATAGGCCTTTATAACACAACAATTCACTGGTCACCCGATGTAATGGTGCTCGGCGGACCAATGATTACCGGTTCGCCAGCAATACCAATTGACCGGGTAAAAAAGAAAGTAGATGAACTTTTAAAGATTTTTCCGAAACCACCGAAAATATTGAAATCAACCTTAGGCGATGACAACGGTTTATACGGCGCGCTGGAGTATATCAAACACGAAAATAATAACAAAATATGAAAAAACAGGTTTTTATTATCCACGGAGGAGATACCTTCAAAACATACGAGGAATACCTTTTATTCCTAAAAGATTGGGAAATTGATTTTGAAAAGTATAAGGAAAACAAAAAAAATTGGAAAATCAACCTTCAAGAGGAGCTCGGCGACGAATTTGAAGTGATAGCCCCGAAAATGCCAAACAAAATAAACGCGAAGTACCTTGAGTGGAAAATTTGGTTTGAGAAGTTTATTCCCTATATAACAGAAGGAGTGATTTTAGTGGGCCACTCCTTAGGTGGAAGTTTCTTGGTTAAATTCTTGTCAGAGAATGATATGCCAAAAAAGATTCGAGGCACGTTCCTTGTTGCGCCTGTGTATGATGAGGATAGCGATGATTATTCACTGGCAGATTTCAAACTCCCGGATAATCTAAGCGGGTTTGAGAAGCAGGGTGGTCAAATATTCATATACCACAGCGAGGATGATCCCGTAGTGCCTTTTAATAATCTTGGAAAATTTAAAGAAAAATTAATCTCCGCTAAAACTATAATCTTCAAGAATAAACAGCACTTTGGCCAGGAAAAATTACCAGAAATAGTGAAGGATATAAAAGGGTTGTAACAAAAAAGAGGAATTTCCTCTTTTTTGTTATGACCTGAGATATTTTCTTATAGCAATAACACTTGAAAGAATTCCAAGGATAACCCCAATAAGAAGCTGGTAGAGAAAAAGAAGAATGAAATGGCTTGAGAAATACTCACTGATACTGAAGGTTGAAATAAACCGGGTTAGGCCGGGCGATATGGCATTTACAACAGGGATAAAAACGATAAAGCTAATCACCGCGGCGATGGAGCCATAGATAATGCCTTCAATGATGTACGGACCGCGGATAAATTTGTTTTCAGCTCCAACAACTCGCATAATACCAATCTGCTCTTTATTGGAGAAAATTGCGAGGCTTATAGTATTGAAAGTAACCATAACAGCCAAGAAAGCCAAGAAAAGAGTGAGGATAAAAACAATTATATTAAGGCTGTTTGTCAGAGTTTCAAGTCTTCTTATTACCAATTCATTTTGAGCGTAGGTAACATCTTCAACCATATCGCTTAATGAGTCGGATTCAAGATATGAAGCGATAACCTCATATTGAGAAAGATCCTTAGCTTTTATGTTTAAAGAAGCTAAGAGCGGATTTTTATCAAGTTCTTCTAAGGTTTGGGTAATTATTTCATCTTCGGAATGGCGTTCTTTAAAAGCCACCAGAGCTTCGTCCCTAGAGACGTATTCCACACTGTCCACCTCGTCAAAATTTTTCAAAATCCTTTTGATATTTAAAATATCATCTTCAGCAACATTGCTTTTAAAATAAACACTAATATCCACTTTATTCTTAACCGTTTCTACCGCTCTATCAGCAATAGTATTAAAAAGTATAAGCCCCATAAAAACAATGAGGGTTAAGGTCATTATCGAAATCGTTGAGGCCGAGAGCCACTTGTTGCGCATGAAATTCTGGAAACCGTATTTAATTATTCGCCAAAAATTTATCATTTCTTAATTTAAACATTAAATTTACCGTGAGCTTCGTCCTTAGTCAGTTTACCATCCTCTAAGGTAATCACTCTCGTGCCAAGAGAATTTATAACTTCCTTATCGTGAGTGGCTAAAATAATGGTACTGCCCAGCTCATTAATTTTAGTTAGAAGCTTGATAACTTCCCATTTATTCAAAGGGTCAAGATTCCCGGTCGGCTCATCAGCAATTATCACTTCCGGGCGATTAATCATAGCTCGGGCAATGCCGACTCGCTGGCGTTCACCGCCGGAGAGCTCGGCCGGTAATTTAAACATTTTGTCTTTTAAGCCCACCAAATTGAGAACTTTAGGCGTCAGTTCATTGACTTCCCTTTGAGTATATCCTTCAACTTCAAGAACAAAGGAAACGTTTTCAAAAGCGCTTTTCTTTTCAAGAAGCCGAAAATCTTGAAAAATGACGCCAATGTGGCGCCGAAATTCAGGAAGCTCACTGGGTTTTAACTTATTAATCTCATATGAACCAAAAAAAATCTTGCCGCTTGTGGGTTTCTGCTCCCCTATCAAAAGTTCAACAATCGTAGACTTGCCGGCGCCGGAGCGGCCGACAATTGAGACAAATTCATTAGGTTGAATCTTAAAACTGACTTTATCCAGAGCTTTGGTTTCTCTGCCGTTTTGGGTGTAGTATTTATTGACGTTTTTGAAAACAATCATAAGTTTAGGTTATA
>CAZJVK010000025.1:4322-6183 GCA_964549725.1 uncultured Candidatus Saccharibacteria bacterium
AGGTTTCCATCAAGAACTTCTTCAACTTGGGAGATTTTAATGTTTCGCAGCTTGTCCCTAACCTGTTTGTACGGGTAAAGCACATAGGAACGGATTTCGTGGCCCCAATCGGGGGTAACCCTAGTCCGAAGTTTTGAAATATCCTCTTCACGTTTTTCTTCCATTAATTTAGCAAGTTTGGATTTCAGGAGTTTCATAGCCCGTTCTCTATTTCTTGCCTGAGACCGTTCGGCTTGGGAAGAAACACTTATACCTGTTGGGGTATGCGCAATCCTTACCGCTGTTTCCACTTTATTAACATTCTGGCCACCCGGTCCGGAAGAACGGAAAAAATCAATTTTAAGGTCATCTTCCGGGATTTTAAGTTGGGCGGCTTTGACTTCGTGAAGTTCCGGAAGAACTTCAACCAGCGCAAATGAAGTGTGACGGTTATTTTTGGAATCAAACGGAGAAATCCGAACTAACCGATGGACACCGGTTTCATCTTTCAGTTTTTCATATACATTTTTTCCTTTTATTTCAATAGTGTCCTTGTCAATTATAGTTATCCGCCAATTCTTTTTTTCAGCATATTTCAGATACATTTTAACGAGCATAACCGCAAAATCTTTAGCATCCTCGCCTCCGGCTCCGGCAAAAGTGGAAATGTAAACGATATTGGAATTGTAATGTTTCTTTTCTATGTCCATAAGAACCGTCGTTAATATATACAAAACACTAATTTAAAATCTTTACCAATAGTCCGGTCAGATCTTTTATAAAGGTTTTAGATTTTTGAGCCCCCTGCCAGAATTGAACTGACGTCGGTGCTTTACGAAAGCACTGCTTTGCCACTAAGCTAAAGGGGCAAGACAATCCAATTATTCCCCGGGCGGAGAAAAGTTCCAGAGAACAAAAACAACTACTAACGCGCCAATAAAAATACTATTCCAAACAACTAAGTTAAGTTTGGAAAAGCCCAAAATCCAGGGTGAGAGAATGGACCAAACCCCTAAACCAATAAGTACCCAATTATTCCAACGCATCTTGTTAGTTATTAGAGTTTAACAACTGGTCTATCGCTATACTAATTTGTTCGTACGGAAGAGCTCCGGGAATAGTAAAAGATTGACCATCATCGGATATAACGACTGAGAAAGGAGTGCCAATGCCTCGGCCGGTGCGCTCTAAGTTCCAATTCATCAGTTTTTCAACATCTTTCATATCTTTCTCAATTTCTGAAGCCGTTCTGCCGCTTTCAAGGCATTCTTCAAACGAGCTTCTGTTAATACCGATTTCTTCGGCAATTTGGGGTAATTCATTAAGGTCAAGACCATCGTTAGATGGGGTAATATCATAGACACGGTCGGCGAAATCCCAGAAAGCGCTCCCGCCACCAAGTTCTCCAACACATTCGGAAGCTTGGGCTTCTTGAATGGCTTTAGAATGAAGTTGTTCAAGGGGGAATTGGCGGTAGACCCAAGCCACTTGACCGTCATATTCTTCAATAATCTGTTTCATAGTCACATGAAAGTCCTTGCAGAATGGGCATTCAAAATCAGAATACTCAACAATGGTAACCGTGGCATTTTCCGCTCCCCGAAAAAAATCATTCTTAGTTACGGGGGCGATTAGCTCGCCTGGCTTCTGGTCAGCGCTCGCTTCCTGTTCGGCTGAAGTATCGGCCGGAACCGAGTTCCTGCCGACGGTGAAAATAAGCGACGCGGAGATTAAAACAGCGGCAATTAAAATGCTTACCGGTAAAAAGTACCCTTTATTACTCATAATGAATTTATTAATTATATATTAATTAAAAGACCAATAAGTTTTAGTATACATTACCGATAATTCAAAAACAAGGTTTATGTCTGGAAAACTAAGA
>CAZJVK010000026.1:0-6089 GCA_964549725.1 uncultured Candidatus Saccharibacteria bacterium
GAAGACTGACATCTCCGAGAAGAGAAAATAAATGGATTATAATGACTATTTGTTGGTGTTGTTGATAATCCGTACAAATGGTCATTATAAATGACCATTTGGAGGAAGCGAGGATTATAATAGTGAGCATAAAATAATTAAGGTGAATTTCTACAAAAACCGCCCTTTTGGGCGGTTTAAGATTAGTCTGGTGAGAAATTTATTTGCTTAACAGATTACTGTTTTTTTTGAAAAGAAATCTCTAAAGGAATCTCGGCGCAAACTTTATAATTTTTACCTTCTTTTTTACTCACTTTAAATATATATTCTCCCGGGCCTGTTATTTTTGTACCATTCATTTCAAGCTTGGTTCTGGTCCTTTTGTATCTTTCCTTAAGTGACACTTCTCTTTTATTAGACATTAGGTTATTTTTTTCAGGACTTTCTAAATCTACCTTAAAAGTAAAGGTTATATCGCCTTTTTCCTTTTTCTCTCTAGACCATAAGCTAACCAAGGAAAGGTTGTGGGCAAAAACTTCCCCATCCTTGGAACTTGTTAATTTGGTTAATTCCTCAATTGGACCGCTTATATTTATTTTTTCGATTATATTATAAAGACTTATGTTATTAGAGTCTTTATCAATGGTTGATTTTTCACATAAAACTGTCCAGATGTGTTTCATAGTTATTTTTTATTACTTAAGATTATATTTTTACTTTCAGTAAAGGATAATCTTGAATTTTTTTGGTTAATATTATTTTTTCTTTCTTGGTTGACGATGTCGTTGAGGTTTGTTCAAAAGGAACAGAAAAAGAAGTCATTTCGCCATCAGAATACATTACCTTGAAAGTAATGTCTTCTCTGTCTTTCCATTCTGATATTGGAATATCGGTTTCTAACACACGACTTATTTTAGAGAGCAGTTTTAAGCTTGGAAGGTGCGTGCCACTTTCTATTCTGGCAATACTTGGTTGCTTAGTGCCTATTTTCTCTGCTAACTCGGCCTGAGTTAATCCTTTATCAGTTCTTGCTATGATTATCTTTTTAGCAATATCAAATGCCAATTGAGTGCTCTGATATTGCTTAGCAAATTCCTTATCTTTCAATAATTTATTTTTAAATTTTTCAAACTTCATCTTTTTTTATTTTTTATTATATTTTTTACGACCTATGGCCATATTTATTTCTCTTCGGGATGTTTTATTGGTTTTCTTTTTGAGGGCATGGAGTAGTATGACATTATAACATATCTGTTATAATGTTACTTGAAATAAATTTAAAAAGCAAGAGCTTACAATGACCAATTGTTGGTGTTGTTCCTTTGTTCATCTGTGTGAATCAATATCTTTAATCAGCGATAATCCGTACAAATGGTCGTTCACAGCGACCATTTGGAGGAAGCGAGGATTATAATGGTGAATAAAACCAGAAAAGTAAGCTGGCGGAATATGAACGAGGAGCTTAAAATTCCCCTAAAATGAGCGGATAGAAAATCTCTTATAAGAATAAAGAAAAGAGTAAGAAGAGCAGCTGAGTTTATAATCCCCAGAGGCAAAAGAAGGATAACCCAGGTGAGTTCCAAACCCAGGAAACCCAAAACCATTCCAATCAAAATGCTTTGCTTGGGAGAAACCTTTAAAAAAAGAAGGTTTTCTCTGAAAAGAAGAGTGAGGACAATAAAAAGCAAGAGACCGGCCGCTCCAAGTGAAAAAGGGGCGGCGAGAGCAAGGATGTCTATAAAAAGAGTGATGAAAAGAACTGTATTTATTATTGAATAAGCTAAAGGTTCATTTATGAATGAGAAGCGAAACATTCCAAGAATGCCGGCAAAAACAATGCCGGCGATTATAATTATAAGAAGAGAAGCCCAAAACGAAGCAAAGACGAGATTTGACGAAGCGGTCTGGAGACAAAGAAGACCAAAGACCGAAAAGGCGAAGAGCCAATAGGTTGTTTGAAAAGCGCGCCGTTCGGGCGGTTCGCTAAAATAAATTCCCAAAGAAACAAAGAAAAAAACTACTAAGGATAACCACCAAAAGCCGGTTAGGACCGTTAGAAAAAGGGTGGCGCTCCAAAGAAGCGTTTTATACAGTAAGCTCCACTTTCTTTGAACGATTATTGAAAGAAACGTTAACTTTTTGGCCATTTTTAAGGGAACCTTTAACTATTTTATCGGCTAAACCATCAATAATTAGCTGCTGGATAAGGCGTTTGATTCGCCGCG
The DNA here is from genome assembly GCA_964549725.1 of uncultured Candidatus Saccharibacteria bacterium. Lineage (GTDB taxonomy): Bacteria > Patescibacteriota > Minisyncoccia > UBA6257 > GWB1-50-10 > DATGCT01. Next base: position 2,205 of record CAZJVK010000026.1, read on the forward strand.
CTCCATAATCAGGGTCAAAACCATTTTCAACTATATAGTTTTTAATAGTCGGTTTGATTTTTAGCTCAATCCCTTTCTTTTCAAGGCGGGCTTTAACTTCTTTAAGTTGAATGTTAACAATCTTTTTAATGTCGGAGGGTAAAAGAGCGTTGAAAATAATAATTTCGTCAAGCCGATTTAAGAACTCCGGCCTGAAAGTTTCTCTAAGAGAATCCGTTACTCTACTCTTAAACTCTTTCTGAGTTTCTGCGAACTCGTCTTGTTTTTTCTGGGAAATACCAAAACCCATGGCGGACATATTTTGGAAATATTCGCTACCAACGTTGGAAGTCATAATAATAATTGAATTTCTAAAGTTTACGGTCTTACCTTTGCCATCGGTGAGACGGCCTTCATCTAAAATTTGCAAAAGAATATTGAAAACCTCGGGATGAGCTTTTTCAATTTCATCAAAAAGAATCAATGAATAAGGCCGATGACGAACGGCGTCGGTAAGCTGGCCGCCCTCTTCGTGGCCGACATATCCCGGTGGAGAACCAATAAGGCGGGAGGTGGTATGCCGTTCCATATATTCTGACATATCAAGGCGAACCATCGCTTTTTCATCATTAAACATGAAATCGGCGAGAGCCCGGGCTAGTTCGGTTTTGCCAACTCCGGTCGGTCCTAAAAACATGAAACTACCAACTGGCTTATTAGCATCGGCCAAACCCACGCGAGAACGCCGAAGAGCGTTTGCCACAGCTTTGAGGGCACGGTCCTGGCCAACTACGCGTTTAGAAAGAACATCTTCAAGATGGGAAAGTTTTTCCATTTCTGATTCAAGCATCCTGTTTACCTGAATGCCTGTCCAGCGGGAAACGACGCCGGCAATATCTTCTTCGTCAACGTATTCTTTGATAAGTTTGTTTTCGGAATCTTTTTTCTTCATTCTCTTATTCTTCCTCTCAAGTTTTTTCAGCTCTTTTTCAGCTTCAGGTAATTCGCCATAAACAATCTGGGCTACTTTTTCAAGGTCGCCTTCCCTCTCGGCCACTTCAGCTTGCCAACGAAGGTCTTCAACTTTTTTGCGAAGCTTATTTAAATCTTCAACCGCGATTTTTTCCCGATGCCATCTTCCGGAAAACTCATCATTTTTCTTTTTAAGATTTTTGAGTTCTTGATTAATTTCTTTCAACCGTTCTTCTCTATTTTTGCTTCCGCTCCCGCTTTTATCTTTCTGAAGAGCTTGGCGTTCAATCTCAAGACGGGTTATGTCTCGGCGAAGATCGTCAAGCTGGGTTGGAATACTGTCAGTTTCAAGTTTCCGGGCGGCGGCGGCTTCATCAACAAGGTCAATGGCTTTATCCGGCAGGAATCGGTTGGTAATATATCGAGCCGAAAGATTAACCGAGGCAATAAGGGCATCATCAGAAATTTTTAAACCATGATGAGTTTCGTATTTTTCCCGAAGACCGCGAAGAATAGCTATACTATCCTCAACCGAGGGTTCTTCAACCACGATTGGCTGAAAACGGCGTTCAAGAGCGGCGTCTTTTTCAATATAACGCCGATATTCTCTCATAGTGGTGGCTCCAACGGCGTGGAGTTCACCTCTGGAGAGAGCTGGTTTTAAAAGATTTGAGGCGTCAACTGCGCCTTCGGTGGCGCCGGCTCCGACAATCATATGAATTTCATCTATAAAGAGAATAATTTTCCCGGAAGCTTTCTTTATTTCTTTAATAAGCGCTTTCAGACGGTCTTCAAATTCACCCCGAAATTTAGTGCCGGCGATTACGGAACCAAGGTCAAGGGAAATTACATCTTTGTTCTTTAAGGATTCGGGTACTTCGCCGGAAACAATCCGTTGAGCGAGGCCTTCAACAATAGCGGTTTTTCCTACGCCAGGTTCACCGATAAGAACGGGGTTGTTTTTAGTGCGCCGGGAAAGAATTTGCATCACTCTTCGAAGTTCGTCCTTCCGGCCAATAACCGGGTCAAGTTTGCCTTCTTTGGCTTCATTGGTAAGATTTATGGTGTACTTTTCCAAAACTTGGAATTTATTCTCAGGGCTTTGGTCGGTTACTCGAGTTGAACCGCGAAGTTTGGAAAGGGATTTTAAAAGCTTTTCCTTCTCAACGCCGTTTCCCTTAAGAATATTCTTAGCGTTTGAAGATATAGCAAAAATCGCAAGAAGAATATGTTCGCAAGATACAAACTCGTCTTTGTATTTCACGGAAATTTCTGCCGAATTATTTAAAACCTTCATAACCTCCTGGGAAAGATAAAGTTGATTGAGACCCGAGGAGCCTTTACGAGCCACGCTTAGTTTATCAATATGATTATTAAGGTCGTTTTCAAGTTTATTAAGATTAACGTTAGCTTCAAGAAGCATGGGGCGAATAAGGGTTTGCTCGTCACTCATTAAAGACTGAAGAAGGTGGACGGCTTTAAGTTCGCCGTGCTTGTGACTGACGGCGATATATTGAGCTTTTTCCAAAGCCTCCTGGGCTTTGACAGTAAAGCGATTAAAATTATTTGGTACACCAGGCATAGATTAATTTTATTGTTTCGTTGCTACAGGAAAATACTTGTCTAACACTCAAAATGACAGTATTTTAGTGTTTAAATATACTACAATTCCGGGCGTTCCGCAAGAGTAGCTTCTAAAACTAATTTCTCGCTGTTTCTCAGGACAGTGAGACTAACAGTGTCGCCAATCTGATATTTTTGAATTAGGTACCCAAGGGTTTGATTGAGATTTACTTCTTCATCATTTAATTTAGTAATGATATCCTCGGGTTTTAAGCCGGCTTGTTCAGCTGCGGAATCCGGGAGAATGGCCGAACCTTGGTCGGTGCCGCGGACAAGAGCCCCGTCCTCTACGGGCAAATTTTGCTCCTCGGCAAACTCCTTGGTAATCATCCGATATCGAACACCTAGGAAAGCAACCTTAATGTCGCCGGTTTCATTAACTGATTTAATATCGCGCCGCACTTGGTTTATAGGAATGGTGAAACCAATACTTTGAGCATCTTGAGCGACGGCGGTATTTATTCCAATTACCTCGCCTTTGAGATTTAAAAGAGGACCTCCAGAATTACCCCGATTAATAGCGGCGTCGGTTTGAATAACATTTTCAATTAGTTCGGTAAAACCCGCGCCGGAGGCAAGGATTGAACGGGAAAGACCGGAAATTACTCCAACTGAAACGGTATTTCGGAATTCACCAAGGGCGTTGCCGATTGCAATCGCGGTTTGGCCAAGTTTAATAGAATCGGAGTTGCCAAGCTCGGCCGGTTTAAGGCCTTGAGCGTTAATCTTCAAAATTGCGATGTCTTGAACGGGATCTCGAGCAAGAACCTCGGCATTATATTTTTCTCCTTCGTTGGTCAGCACGGTATATTCGGCTTCCTCATCCAAAACTACATGTTTGTTGGTAACAATCATGCCGTCTTCAGAAACTATAAAGCCGGTGCCGCCGCCAATCTCCCGTTTCTCAGTCTCCGGTTCCTGTTCAGGTTCGGGTATTTGAAATCTGTCACCGAATAATTCCCGAAATTCAGGCGGTAAATTACTGAACGGGTCATACGAATTTTGCTGAATTACCGGTAAATCCTTAGTAATAACAATCGAAACAACAGAGGGAAAAGCCTTTTCAACCGCTTCAATCACCGCGTTTTCATAATCAATTGCCGGTTTATATAAGGGAACTTCCTTTTCTACCGCTACTTTACTGGAAGTAGCAGTTTGTAAATTTTTAAAAAAGTTAGAAATGCTATCAAAAACATTAGCTTGGCCGGGGTTAAAAGATAAAGTAAAAACAAAAAAGAGTCCGGCAAAAAGAATTACCATTCCTATTTTTACCCCGTTAGATATTTTTTTATTTTTAATGAATTTCATCCC
>CAZJVK010000027.1:0-6046 GCA_964549725.1 uncultured Candidatus Saccharibacteria bacterium
GTTTGTTATTTCTTAGCAAATATTACTTCATTAACATTCGTAATATTTGAGAAATAACAAAAATCTGCAACCTTTGGCGCAGACATGGATTACATACAAGTTTTACTTGTCATCCTCGGCAAGTCTTAATTTGATGCTTGCTGTCTGCGGACTTCTTTAAGAATATACGTAAAGTCTTCTTTGTCAAGAAAAAATAGGCGTTTAAAGTTCCTTATCAAGTTTTTTCAAAAGTTCTTTGGCTTCTTTGGAAAGTTTTTTGGGTAATGAAGTGTTGAAAGAAATGTAAAGACTGCCCCGCTTAGAATTGCTGGAATCGGGACTAAATTTTGGCATCCCTCTGCCTTTAACTTCAAGACTATCTCTAAAAGCAAAACCGGGAGGAATGGAAATGGTGAATTTCTCACCACTAATGCCTTCTATTTTAATTTCTTTACCAAGAAGGGCCTCTGTGATTTTCACATTTTTTTTCATATAGAGATTAACACTATCCCGGTCAAATTTCTCATGGGGTTTTATTTTTATAATCACATAAAGATCGCCTATCCTGCTTTTCTGTTCACCGGCTTCACCGGCTCCTTTTATTCTGATAATCTGATTGCTTTCAATGCCGGCTTTAATATCAATAATTACGTTCCGATTGCCCTTTACTCTTCCTTGCCCGTTACAGGCACTGCATGGTTTTTTAGGAATTTTACCCCGACCCCGGCACTTAGGACAAGTTTTAATTTGAGAAATTCGACCAAAAAAGCCTCGGCGTTCTTCCTTTATTTCTCCCCGACCTTGGCAAACCGGGCAGGTTTTAAAACCAGTTTTCTCGTCATACCCAATACCGCTACAAATATCGCAGGGAATAAAAGTTCGAAAACTCAACTTCTTTTTAACGCCGGTGAAGGCTTCTTCAAGGGTAATAATATTAATTAGTTCAATATCCGAACCTTGAACATACGTCTGATATCTTTGACCTTGGGTCTGACCGCCAAATTGTTCAAAAATACCCTCAAAAATATCGGACCAATTACCGGGTGCTCCGGTTGCGCCTCCCCAGTTCATGCCATTAAAATCAAAACCTCCCTGCTCAAATCCCGGTTCGGTGGCTTGACCTGCAAAAACCCGGCCGAAACGGTCATACTGAGCTCGTTTTTCTTTATCGGAAAGAATTTGATAAGCTCCATTTATTTTCTTAAATCTTTGCTCATCACCCCCCTTTTTATCAGGGTGGTATTTATGCGCTAAACGCCGATACGCTTTCTTTATTTCTTCTTGAGAGGCATCTCTTGAAACGCCAAGTATTTGGTAATAATCATCATTGGGCATAGTTATTAAATATTTACAATTTCTTTTTGTTTGGTTTCAAGATTAATGTGCACAAAATTGGAAAGCAAAAGTATTTTGTATATCACAAAAGCAGTTATTTCAATAAGGGGATGGATAATAAAGGCGATGCTTTTAGCGACAAAAAAGAGGACAAGGAAAAAACCGGCGCCTGCTAGTTTTTTGGTAAATAAAGACAAAGAATTTATTTTATTTCTCATCAAATTGTATAATGCCTCACTTATGGTTTGGTTACCATTAAGTTCTCCGGTAAATCTTTCAATTCTTTCTTTAATTCCTGCGGATATTTGATTTATTAATTCGTTCTTCTCTACATAAGAAAGTTTGTCAATGTTTATTCCTTGCTTGGCAAGAATCTCATCTTTTGACTTTTCAAACTGAGTCTCAGCGGTTTTCTGCAATGCTTTATCTATTTTCATATCAAATGAAATATCAGGAACCCAGACCTTTAAAATTGGTTGAGCGGATTTAAGAATACCATTAAAAACTTTTGTTCCTAATCCCTCAGAAAAATTACCAAGAACAATGTAATTAATATATAAAACGACGATGGTGAAAAGAAGAAGACCCGTTACTATTTTAGGAACTACCTGGCGAGAAATAAAGAAAAATCTCACCTTAAGATTGTTTTTAATAACCCGGTGTCCTTTACTAACCCCCCAAAACATAAAAAGGAAAAGGATAATAAGACCCCAAAAGATAAATCTCGGATGACTAAAATAACTGGTAAAAACAAGAGCGGGAACAGCGGATTGAAGAAAAACAAGGAAGGTAAGCAAATTGAGATTGTCTATTAAGACAACCTCAAGAACAACTAGAGTAATAAAAATCCAGAAAGAAATTATTACTGGCCAAATGTTAATCAGCTTTTCGGTTGTTAAGCCGGCATTCAAAAAATAAAATGATAGAAATGAAGCGGCTACCGTCAGGAAAGCGAGAGAAATTATTTTAATTTTCTTTATTGTCCTTGTTGTCATCTTCACCGTTATTTTCATTGTCATCTTCATTGTCGCTTCCTCCTTCTTGTTCGTCAACCACCTTGCCTTTGGTGGAATCGGCATCTTTCGTATCATCAGAAACATCGGCTTGGTTCTGGTTAGGTTGATTGCCGTATACAGCTTGGCCTATTTTTTGAAGTTCATTAGATAGTTCCCCGGTAGCTGATTTTATTTCTTCAATATTCTCTTCTTCTTTAACTTTGTTTAACTTTTCGATTTTCTCGTTTATGGCATTTTTCAAGTCCTCGGAAACTTTATCACCGGCTTCTTTTATAGATTTCTTAGCGGTATAAATCAAAGATTCGGCTTGATTTCTAGCTTCAACTAATTCTTTCTTTTTGAGGTCCTCCTCGGCGTGAGATTCAGCTTCTTTCTTTAATTTTTCCACTTCATCCTTAGAAAGGCTGGTGGTTGCTTCAATTCGAACCGACTGTTCCTTGCCGGTACCTTTATCCTTGGCTGAAACGTTTAAAATACCGTCAGCATCAATATCAAAAGTTACTTCAATTTGAGGAATGCCCCTTTGGGCTGGCGGAATATCGTCCAGAACAAATCTGGCGAGAGTTTTATTGCCGGAAACCACGGGCCGTTCACCTTGAAGGACGCGGATTTCGACTGAAGGCTGATTATCAGCGGCAGTAGAAAAAGTTTGCTTCTTTTCAGTCGGAATAGTGGTATCTTTGGAAATCATTGGAGTAGCAACGCCACCTAATGTTTCAATAGAAAGAGTAAGAGGTGTAACATCCAAAAGCAACATATCTTTTACGTCTCCCTCCGGCTTGCGTCCCTCTTCTTTAGCGGCAATTATTTCAGCTTGAATGGCGGCCCCAATAGCAACAACTTCATCAGGATTAATACCCTTGTTTGGCTCTTTATTGAATAATTTCTTAACAGCTTCCTGGATAGCCGGCATTCTAATCTGTCCCCCAACGAGAATAACCTCATCAAAGTCAGACATTTTAAATTTAGTACTTTTAATAGTCTTTTTAACGAGGTCTATTGATCTATCGATTAAATCTCCAACAAGTTCCTCAAGTTTAGCGCGAGTTAATTTCATTACAAAGTGCCTTGGGCCGTCATCACCGGAAGTAACATAAGGAAGATTAATTTCGGTTTCTTTGGCGGTAGAGAGTTCATGTTTTGCGCGCTCGGCAGCTTCCTTTAGACGTTGGACAGCTAAAGAATCTTTAGAAAGGTCAATACCTTCCCGCTTTTTATATTCAGATATGAGATAATCAAGAATTCTGCGATCAAAATCCTCTCCCCCTAAATGAGGGTCGCCACCGGTAGCTTTAACTTCAACGGTATCATCACCCACCTCAAGAACAGAAATATCAAAAGTACCGCCACCAAAATCATACACAATAATCTGCTCGTCATTTTTCTTATTAAGACCGTATGCGAGAGCCGCGGCAGTTGGCTCGTTTAAAATTCGCTTCACTTCAAAACCGGCGATTTGACCAGCTTGTTTGGTAGCTTGGCGCTGGCTATCATCGAAATATGCCGGGACTGTAATAACTGCTTCCTTTATTTTCTCACCAATCTTAGATTCGGCATCCGTTTTCAATTTTTGAAGAATTTTAGCCGATATTTCTTCGGGTTTGTACCAACGGTCACCCATTTTTATTTCAATTCCACCCTGTCCTGTCTCCCTTATTTCATACGCTAATGATTTTTTATCTTCCTGAACCTCCGGGTCTTTAAATTTTCGGCCAACAAGACGTTTAACAGAATGAATTGTGTTTTTAGGATTAACAACCGCTTGGCGTTTAGCAAGAGCGCCTCCTAGTTGTTCTCCGGCTCTATTCAGAGCTATTACCGAGGGTGTGGTGCGATTACCTTCCTCATTTTCAAGAATCTTAGGACTACCGCCCTCTATAATAGCTGTTGCGGAATTCGTAGTACCAAGATCAATGCCTAATATTTTTGCCATGATTTTATTTTTTAATTATTAATTGTTAATTTACTTAGAGATTTTAACCTTTGATGGTCGGAGAACTTTGCCTTTAAAAAAATACCCTTTTTTAATTTCTTTAATGATTGTATCCGAAACTTGCTTGGATTCAACCCTTTCAATTGCTTCGTGAAGATTGGGGTCAAATTTTTCCCCCGGTTTTACCTCAATTCTTTCAATACCATTTTTTCGCAAAGTATCATAAAGTTGATTTTGAATTAGTTTAACACCTTCTTTTTCAACTGCATCGTTCTTACTTGAAAAAATACAGAGGTCAAAACTATCAAGGATAAGAATTAATTCTTGAACCAAACTCTCCTTGCCTCGACGAATACGATTTTCAAATTGTTCTGCTTCTTCTTTCTTATAATTTATAAAATCAGCTCTGGCGCGCTTCCAACCTAAAAGATGTTCATCGCGCTCTTTCTCGCATTTCTTAATCCTCTCTTTTAAAACCTTAATACTAATCCCTTTTTCTTTTGTGTTTTTCCTTTTTCCGTTATTCATATGTAATGTAATTAGATCCTTGGTTAACCTATTTAAGATATTACTGGTAATATTCAAAAATGTCAAGTTTTGAACCCCCAACTCCGCTGATTAATACAGATTAATGCGCACAAATAGCGCGCTACAAGCGTGCCTACATAAATTATATAAGTTCGCTACGGACAATCTACCACTGTAGATGTTGGGTTACCGCTGTTAGTAAAGGAACTTCGATGACAGATACCGTCGGGTGATTTTCCAATTAAACCTTGGGTAGAACTGGTAATAAAAATGTCACCTGTAACTTCAGTGTCACCTATAACTTTCAGGCTGATCCCGACGGCCGGTGAAATACCAATACCAATGTTGCCGCCAACACCAACATCGCCGGAAAAATAAGCGTCTTTCCAATTTTGACTGGCGTTGCCAATATCACGCGAGTCATCAGCATCCGGGAGAACATCGGAATCAAAGGTAGCAGCCGAGGCGCGGCTTATAGCGGTTCGAAAAGTCCGCTTAAACTTAGCTTGCTCGTTTGAAGTATTGTAACTTACGGTCATATAAATCTGCACAATTGAGTTTCCGCCGGGGTTCTCATATTCAGTGGCTAAAAAATTATCAACAACTACATGAGAATCGGTAAGAGCAATTGGTGAGAAACTGCCTTCTTCTAAATAGATGGCGTTGTCTTCAAGATAAACTCTGGTAGGGTCAAGGGTTGAAGAAGCCATTCTTAATTCTATGGTTGTGGTAGCCGTCCCGACCGGCATACTAACCAAAGAGGATTCCCTTATCACTCTCTGGATGGTGTTATTAACAAAAGAAATCTGGTCGTTTACTTCATTTATTGAGGTCTGGTGAATATTTACTCGAGTGAAGATAATAAAAATACCAACTAAAAAAACTGACACGGCTGTAAATATGCCAATGTACACAAGAAGTTCGACCAAAGAAAAACCTCGCTGTTTTTTCATAGTGGATTTATTATATCACAAAAAACACATTAGTAGAAAAACGCAACACCAATCTACGAATGAAACCTACACTATCGAAAATAAATATTACTTCTCTGGAAGCTTTCGGAGTCATTTTCGTTGGAAAAATGAACTGTCGGTTCCAAGGAAGGTGGGGTCGGAGTGTAGTGAGAACACAACTGTTTTATACCCCGTGCAACTTGAAAAAGTTTCTGCGGGGCTTGTGTTCGAACAGCGGAGACGGGCTGAGCTATATGCGAAGCATAGCGAAGCCCAGGGCAAAACACAAACACTTCACATTT
>CAZJVK010000028.1:0-5848 GCA_964549725.1 uncultured Candidatus Saccharibacteria bacterium
CCGCTGTTCGAACACAAGCAGTTGTGTTCTCACTACGCTCCGACCCCACTTGGGGTTGTAAACAAAATTCGCTATATAGCGTTTGGAAAAGATAGTCCTGATTAAAGTTAGGACTATCTTTTTTGCTAAGGGGGGTCCCCCAAACCCCTTCGAAAGCTTCCTCCCATCTACGCTGTTCGCCCGCCTAAGGGGCGAGGCTCACCACACTGTAAACTTGCAGGTTCTAACGCGGGGTGATTTTTGGTATGATTAGAGTATTATAAAACACAAAATGATTACGGAAATACGAAAAAGAAAAAATGGTCAGATTGCTTTACCATTTGTACTTTTAATTGGTGGAATCATTATTGAAATTGTAATTGCCGGCTCGTTCATCTCATTTTTTGTGAGCGCAGTTTCGTTAGGAGAACAACTCTCGGTCAGAGCTCTTTCGGCGGCCAATACGGGAATTTATGATGCGACTATGAAAATCTCAAGTAATAAAGAGTTTGGGGCTGGGGTTGAGGGGATAAGTTATAATATTGAAGTAGGGAATGACACGGCGGTAGTTGAAGTTTCAAGGTCGGTGGACCCTAAAAATTTTTATCTTTACACTATTGAATCAACAGCCACATCTCGAAGTCGAGAAAGAAAAATTGTGGCGGAATTAGTAGTTGATCAAACAACAGGACAATTAAGTCTGAAATCAATAGAGGAAAAGGCGATTCAATAGCCTTGAACCTGAAAAGGATGTTTAGATAAAAAAATTAAACTGAGTTAGAATAATAGAATAAGGGATGAATCCCGATAAGCAAAGCTTGCGTCTCCCTGCGTTCGGAATAAACAGAAAAACAAGTTTTCAATTTTTCTTGCCCTGGGCTTCGCTATGCTTCGCATATAACTCAGCCCGTCTCCGCTGTTCGAACACAAGCAGTTGTGTTCTCACTACGCTCCGACCCCACTTGGGGCTGTAGTGTTAACTAAGACTTTATAAAAGAATGGAAACCACAATTGACAACAAGTTGTATAATAAACATCTAACTACCTATTACAGGTATGCCCTAACGGGGCACACCCTAACACTATCGGGATGAAAAATGATTTTTTAAAAAGAGCTCTTGTTTTTTTCAAAAGACTTTCCTTGAAACCCAAATTGGGCGGTCTTCAAATTACCAACTCGGTTCTTCGTTATGTTTTTTTAAAGGATAATGGCGCTGTGAATACCATTTCAGTTAAGCTCCCTCCGGGAGTGGTATCGGGGGGTCAGATTCAAAGTGAAGAAAATTTTCTTCACGCCTTAAAACAGCTTCACGAGTTATTATGTCCAGAGAAGCCGGAAAAGAAAATAAAAGTAGTAATTTCTCTGCCATCGGCAATTACCTATACCCGAAATTATAATATCCCAAATGTAGGAAAAAATCGATTAGAAGAGGCGGCTGAATTAAACCTTAAGATGATTTCGCCGATTCTGTCTGAGGATACATATATGAGTTGGCAGTTGATTGATGAGACGAGAGATAAATTTGAGCTTTTTGGGGCTTTTGTTGAGGCTCAAGCAGTTGATAAATTTAGAGATTTGTTGTGGCAGGTAGGTTTTATGCCAATGATTTTCGAATTTCCTTCTTTGTCACTTTCTTGGGTTATAAATAATGCGATTGGACCGAGGAGTGAACCATTTCTGACACTTAGTATTTCCGGTGACGGGCTTGATATTTTTCTTTTAAAGAATGGTTCAATATACTTTGATTATTTTCGTTCTTGGCGTTCAATTCAAGGAAACGGAAAACAAATTAGCCGAGCCGACTTTAATCAGGTGGTAATTGAGGAGGTGGGTAAAGTGGTCAATTTTACCTCAAGTAGATTTAACGAGACGTTAAAATATATTTTTATAGTGGCGCCCGGTTTGGAACAAGAAATTAAACAGATTGTAGAAGCAAAGTTTAATATTCAGGCGGCGCCTTTTAGGACGCCTATTAAACTTCAAGATTCTTCCTGGTATGTAGCCTTGGGGGCGGCGATACGGGGTGGTTGGGATAGGAGCGAAGACAGGTATGTTAGTTTGGGCACTTCCCGGGTTGAGAAAATATTTTTCCAAGAACGCATTGTGGAATTTACTAAGTTTTGGGGTAATGCCATGGCCGCTCTTATAGCCACCTTTTTGATTTTAATGATTGGTTCATTTTTCCTTTTAAAAACCAAGCCGGAGATTTCAGATAGAAGATCCGACCTTTTTAATATTGATTTTGAACAAAGTGAAATTTCTGAATTAAAGCAAAGTGCCGAGGAATTTAACCGGTTGGTTAAAGCAGTAGCTAATGTAAAAAGGGAACAGACGAGCATCCCCGCGGTTCTTGATGGGGTAAGAGAAATAACCGAGAAGTATGGAGTGGTAATTGATAGCATAAGTATCTCACCGAGTAATTTCGCGGTTTCAATGATCGGTCATGTTCCTAGTTATGAAAGAGTGATTGATTTTAAAAATGCGTTAGCAGATAGTTCTAAATTTAGAGAAGTGGACATGCCATTTTCAAAAATATTCGCTTCTGAAGGCAGTTTTGTAAATTTTGATGTGAATTTTAAATACGTACCAGGGGAAATTCAGAAATGAACGGAGCTTGCGTGTCTAGTGCGCTCAGAAGAAATAGATACAAGTATCAATTTCTTTTTCGCTACTAGCCATAGAAAATAAAATAAGGGTGTTGAACACCCTTATTTTTATTACTTTTTGGACAACTAGGGGGTGTTGAACACCCCCTAAATTAGTTTTCTATATTATAATTTATATTTTTTGGGTGTTTTGCTTTTTTACTCATTATTCATAATTCCTAATTCATTTTTTATTATTTCCTGAAATGTGGCTTTTAGAACTTCCCGATTCTGGGCTGATATTTTTTTAAGAACAAATTTTTCAGCTTTGCCTCTGTATTCTTTAGGGCGGATGCCAATTCGAAGACGCCAGAAATTTTTAGTGTTTAAGTTTTGGATTACTGAATTAATTCCTTTGTGTCCGGCTGAACTTCGGCTGAAGGAAAATTTGTATTTACCTAATGTGATATCGGAGTCGTCATGGACAATAAGGAGATTTTCAGGGTTAAAATGGTAGTAATTAAGGGTTTTTTGAACAAACAAGCCGGATTGGTTCATTGAACAATCGGTAGCAAATGATTGATAGCAGGCAGTGCGCGGATTTTCTTTGATGTACTTAATGAACTGGCGGCCTACATTGTGGTAGGTATTTTGATATTTGATCTCCGGGTTTCCGAGACCGATTATTAGCTTTATGCTTTTTGACTTGAATTCCATGCTTATGTTTTGTATGATTATCCCACATTCAGCCAAATTTACAAATAATTTATTCTATTTGAAACATGAAAAAAATACTTTGGTCGTTTCTTGAAATACTTGAGACAATAGTAATTGCGGTGGGAGCGGTGATTTTAATTCGCGCTTTTATTATCCAACCATTTTTAGTTAGCGGTTCAAGCATGGAACCGAGTTTTGAGAATGGCAATTACCTTTTAGTTGATGAATTAGTTTACCGTTTTCGCGCGCCGGAACGTGGGGAAGTTATAGTATTTAAAAATCCAACAGGCGGCGGTTCCTATTACATTAAGAGAATTATCGGATTACCGGGGGAAAAAGTAGCGGTTAATGGAAACCAAGTTGAAGTGCAAACAGAAGAGGGTTCCCGGGTTTTAGAGGAACGGTATGTGAACCGTACTCAAGGGTCTGGCCATAGCGAAGTTACTCTTAAAGAAGGTGAGTATTTTATGATGGGGGATAATCGAGGATTCAGTTTTGATTCAAGAAGTTGGGGGCCTCTGGAAGAAGATGACATAATAGGGCTTGTGAGATTGCGGCTTTGGCCAATTAACGAGGCAATAGCCATAGTTGCACCGATATATTGAAGTTTTTTCAATTGTGGTTGGGTTTCACTCGTGACCCTAAAATAATATTAGCATGCTAAAGAAAAAGCGTAAAAACAACAAAGTTTCTGTGAAATCTCCTTCATCAGCCGGTAGGTCTTACGGGGCAGATAAAATAAGGAGCTTGGAGGGAATGTTGGATATTTCTCCAAGGGATACGGAGTTTTGGCGGGCAATACAGAAAACTGGCGAAAAAATCGCCGAACTTCATCATTTTTATTTAGTTCAAACGCCGGTGGTTGAGCGAGCGGAACTTTTTGAAAGTGCTTTAGGGAAAAACACCCAGCTTAACAGCCAAGAACTTTTTACATTCAAAGCGGGAACGAGAACCAGAATGGCTCTTCGGCCGGAAGGAGTTTCTTCGGTTATGAGAAGCTATATTCAGAATCAATTGGGTTATTTTTCTTTGCCTTTGAGAGCTTATTACCATGGCCCAATGTATCGGAAAGGCAAAAAAGGAGAGCAGCAGCAATTTAATGAGTGGGGTTTTGAAATAATTGGAGATGGAGCTCCGGTTTATGACGCTGAAATAGTGGTAACCCTTCTTGATTTTTTAAAAAGTTTGAAAATAAATAAACCGGTTTTGAAGGTGAATACGATCGGTTGCCGAGTTTGCCAGCCCGGGTTTCGAAAAAAATTAAAAAATTTCTATCGCTATCAGGGAGGAAGTCTTTGCAAGGGTTGCCGAAGTTTATATAAAGGTGACCTGATGAAATTGTTACAATGTGAAGCGAAAAAGTGTATTGAAATAGCGGAGAAAGCGCCGAATATTTTAAATCATCTATGTCAGAATTGTAATAATCATTTTCAGAACATCTTGGAGCTTATTGAGGATAATCAGATAAGTTATTTACCAGACCCGTATTTAGTTGGCGATCGAGATTATTATAGTAAATTTGTATTTCAGATTTTTGCGGATCAAGAAGCGGAAGAACCAATAGCTTCAGGAGGACGCCAGGATTATCTTTCAGAACGAATAGGTGGTCGCCAAATGCCGGCTACCGGCGGTGTAATTCATTCAGATGTTTTAGTGGAACATTTGAAGAAAATTAGTTCCCGGCATGAGATTGGCCAATGGCAGGAGAAAGTATTTTTCATCGCTATTGGTGAAAGAGCAAGAAGGGCAAGTCTTTCCCTTATGAATCGATTTAGAAATCAGGGAGTGATAATAATTGAATCTTTAGGCCGAAAAACTTTAAGCTCCCAGCTTAAAATAGCCAAGAAAAGCGAAGCCGAGCTTGTTTTAATATATGGTCAGAGAGAAATTTTTGAAGGAACGGTAATAATACGGAGGCTTGGTTCGGGTATTCAAGAAAATGTTTTACTTGAGGGTGCGGTGAATGAAGTTAAGAATAGACTTAAAAAAATAAAGAAGCAGAATAGCAAATTAAAAAGCTGATATATATGGATTGTATATTTTGTAAAATAATAAAAGGGGAAATTCCAGCCGAGAAAATTTATGAAGACGAGCATGTAATTGCGATACTTGATGCTAATCCCCGGGCGGCGGGACATACGATAGTAATTCCAAAAATTCACGCCCCAACTTTATTTGAATTGCCGGACGATGAAATAACTCCGTTTTTTAAAACGGTTAAGAATGTTTCCCGGCAGATTTATAAAGCCCTTCATCCAGCCGGACTTACAATGGGACTTAATCACGGGGAAGCTTCGGGTCAAACGGTGGACCATCTTCATTTTCATATTATTCCCCGATTTGAGGGAGACGGAGGAGGTTCTGTTCAGAGTGTGGTTAATAATCCACCGGAGAGGGAACTTTCTGAGGTAGCGGAAAGGATACGCCGGGCGGGAGAATGAGTTGACACAAGATATTTTTTCGAATAGTGTAAAGATAAATTAGGTTCAAATTTTCGTTCACATACCACTTATCCCGATTTTATCAAAATCCTTGATTTTGAAATAAAATCGAGGATCCTCGATGC
>CAZJVK010000029.1:0-5576 GCA_964549725.1 uncultured Candidatus Saccharibacteria bacterium
TCGGTAATTATATCTTTGCTTATAACCGGCAGAGGCAGATTGTTCCGAGAGTACTGGCCGGGATAATAGCAAATGTGGTTTTAAATATTTTACTCATTCCCCCGTTCGGGATTGCCGGCTGTGCGGTGGCAACAATCGGCGCCCAACTTATATACAATGTTTCTATTCTAAAACTCGCCAAGAAAATTAAAAACTTTAAAATTCTCCCTTATCTTCAGAAGATTTTCTTAGCAACGGCGATAATGGGAGTTTTCGTGCTCTTGTTTAAATTAGCCGGGTTTCACGTTATCCTAAATATTGTCCTGGCGATATCCATTTACTTTGGGGCTCTTTATTTCCTGAAGGAAGGAACCTTAAATGAAGTCAAGAAAGCTTTAATAATATAAAAACAACCCCGGTTAACTTATTTTTTGTCTAATATCTCTTCAATTTTATCTAGGGCGCTCTTCAAAGTAAGATTTTGAAGAAAAAACTTATAGCCATTTTCGCCAAGCTTATTCAGAGAATCTTTTTCTTTATAAATTTTTCTTACTATTTCTTCGGCTTTCTTTTTATCGCCGGCCATAACGGCATATCCACATTCTGCTTTATTTATTAAGGAAAATGCGTCGCTCTCTTTATTTAAAAACGCTAAAACAGGTTTTCCCGCCGCGAGATAGTTTAATAATTTGCCGGGAACGAAAGGGGTTTGATTTTGATTGCTTAAACAAACTATTCCCACATCCGAACTATTAACAAGCGAGGGAAAGTTTTTCCGGGAAACGAATGGTTTGAATATTACGTTATTCAAATCATAATGTTTTACCAACTCTTTTAGTTTCTCTTTTTTCGTGCCGTCCCCTACCAACAAAAAGAGAATGTTTTTATTATCAGAAACACTTTTCGCTGTTTCTATTAGAAAATCAAGACCTTGAGCGGGTCCCATTATTCCCGGAAAAAGAAATACAAATTTATCATCTAAATGATATTTTTCTCGAAAGGAAATGGGGTTGTTTGGGTTTTGGAATAATTCCGGATCGGTCCAGTTAGGCAGGGTTATTATTTTTTCAGAAGAAATATTCTTATTTTCTATTAACCACTTTTTTCCTCCTTCTGAATGAAATGTTATAAAATCTGCTGCGTTATAAACTTTTTTCTCTATCCATTCAAAAAACTTTATCAGTATTGGGTTTTTAAAAATCCCTAAGTCAATGGCGTTCTGAGGGAAAATATCCTGTAAATTAAGAATAAATCTTGCATTATACGAACGTTTTACTATTGCGCCGGTAATCCCCAAGGTAAGCGGAGGGCTGTAAACAAAAACCGCATCTATGGGCTTATTAATATATTTCTTAATTTTAGAAACGAAAAGAAACGGCAGTAATAATTGAGAAAAACCCCTAATGATAAAATTAGTTTTATGAAGAGGTGGAGCCGCCGTCCGAATTACTTTAATCCCATTTTCGTTTATTACCCTTGGTAAAGAATTGCCTTTTTTGCCTTCTTCTAAATAATACTTAGGCTTAGTAGTAACGACCGAAACATTGTGTTTTCTTTTCTTAAGGCCTTCCGCAAGGTCTTGCATAAGATGGGCGGCAGATGAAATCTCGGGCGGATATACATCAACAACAATCAAAATGTTCATATTTAAGAATTACCAACTACGCCGTTTAGAAACAATTTCAGACATTCCAACTATAAGGCGAACTACTTTATTTGACACATCAAGGTCTTTGTAATCAGTTGGTCTATTGGGTTTATAACCTTTTTTGTGTTCAGAAGTAACTATTTCCACAGCTTCTAAAATTTTTTCTTTACTTAAACCGGAGAGAACAGCGATTCCTTTATCGAAAGCTTCCGGTCTTTCTGAGCTTACTCGCACCTGAACGGCAGGAAAGCCTAAAACAGATGATTCTTCTAAAAGAGTGCCGCTGTCAGATAAAACACAGAATGAGTTTATTTGAAGATTAACATAGTCAAAATAACCTAAAGGCTTGTGGAATTTTACCAAATCATTGGTTTCAATATTCACCTCATCCAATCTTTTCTGGGTCCGAGGATGGGTGGAAACAAAAACGGGCTTCTTATAATTTTCAGCTACTGCATTTAAGGATTCCACTAAATTACGCAGAGAATCTTCATCTTCAATGTTTTCTTCCCGATGAATACTGGCTATAAAATAACCATTAGGGGTTAGTTTCAATCTTTCTAATACGTCTGAGTTCTTTATACTCTCTTTATAATAATCAATTACTTCTGGCATGGGAGAGCCCGTAACGTAGATGCTCCCCTGATGGATTCCCTCTTTCAGTAAATTCAGCCGAGCATTTTCGCTGTAAGGAAGATTAATATCGCTTATATGATCTATTATTCTACGATTGACTTCTTCGGGAACTTTTTTATCAAAACATCTATTCCCTGCTTCCATATGGAAAATAGGGATATTCATTCTTTTAGCTATTATGCCGGACAAAGCACTATTAGTGTCTCCTAGAATAAGTAAAGCGTCCGGCTGTTCTTTTTTAAACACCTCCTCACTCTTTTTAATAATGTTTGCTATCTGCTGTCCCAAAGTATCTGCTTTTACTCCCAGAAAGTAATCGGGTTTCCTTATATTTAAATTTTCAAAGAAAACTTCATTCATTTCATAATCATAACTTTGGCCGGTATGAACCATTATATGATTTGTATATTCATCTAATTTTGAAAACACTCGGGATAACCTGATTATTTCAGGTCGTGTTCCAAAAATAGTCATTACTTTTGTCTTTTTGTTTTTTTCAATCATAATTATTTTTATACTTCTTCATAAAATGTATCGGGGTCTTCCGGGTCAAATATCTCATTTACCCAAATCAGCAGTTCCATTTGTTTATCTCCGGTATTGGCAATATTGTGGGTCCAGTTTATCGGTATTTTAACAGTTTCAGGTTCTTGTCCGGAAACATTAAATTCTTGTATTTCATTCGTGTCTCTGTTTCTTAATCTGATTTTTGCTTCGCCTTTTATAACACAAAAATATTCTTTTTTTCGTTTATGATAATGATTACCGCGGGTAACACCCGGTTTAGTAGTGGAATAATTCACTTGCCCCTTGCCGGGTATTTTAAAAATCTCTATAAAACCGCCCCTATTGTCTCCTTTTATATCCAGTTTTTTACTTTGAGGTTTTGGCATATGAAAGATAGGTTTTATACAATTTCTTTTTGAAATCCGAGTCTAATTCTGATTCATCTTTAATTTCTTTAAAAGATTTTATGGTTTCAGCAAGATTTTTAATGGATATTTCATCATCAGAGGAAACTGTTTCTATTATAAACTGGCTACCATCTTTTTTTTCAGCGTGATTAATGATTTTCTTTACTACGTCTTTAATGTATAAAAACTTAACTTTATTATCACCGCCCCTAATTTTCAAATCTTCATTATGGGCGGTTTGGTAACAAAACGTGGCTATCACCGAATTATAAAAAGGTTTGCATCCTTCTCCAAACACATTAGCTAATCTCAAAACTGTAACCGGTATGTTTTCCGACTCAGAAAAGCTTTTTAACATCACTTCGGTTAGTTTCTTACTCTGGCCATAAACAGAATTTTTATCATCAGCGTGAACGGAAGAAAGAAAAATTATTTTGGGATTAGTTTCGGATTTTTTTATTGCGGTAAGGAGATTATAAGTAACAACAATGCTTCCTGAAATTATTTCTAAATCCGTTCCTCTATTTATACCCGCAGTATGAATTATTACATCCTTATTATCCACAAACGATTGAGGAATTTCCGTTAGAAGGTTATAGTCGTTCCTGTCACAGCCTTCTACGGAAAAATTATCTTTTTCCTCTAATGTCTGTTTAATATGAAGACCTATAAATCCTTTAGCGCCGGTAATTCCCGCTTTAATCATAACTTAGCTTAGTTCTTCTTTAACTTCATCAAGAGATAATAACATCTCTTTTGTTTCTTCAAGAGAAAGGCGCTTAGCGTTGCTTGATTTATAACCCTCTTCAGGCAAACCGTTCTTTCCTCCAATGCCTTCAAAATAATATTTTCTGTAATCTACGCCGGGTACTTCCGGAGATACCTTATAAAAATCTCCAACATCCTTAGTTCTAAATAATTCTTCTCTGGAAATAAGCGTTTCGTGCATCTTTTCACCCGGTCTTATTCCCATTTCTTCAATTCCTTTTTTATAATCAAAAAGTTCTATTAAGGACTGGGCAATATTTCCAACCGTAGCTACCGGCGCTTTTTTAACAAAAATTTCACCATTTTCCCCATTAGCCATAGCATAAAGAACAAGGTCTATTGAATCTTTCAAAAAAAGCATGAAACGCGTCATACCGCTGTCAGTAATCGTTAAAGGTCTGTTCTTTTTAATAAGTTGAATAAAGAAAGGAATAACCGAGCCGCGAGTATACATTACATTTCCATACCTTGTGCCGCAAAATATGGTCTTGTTTCTCTTATTTCGGGAATCAGCTATCATTAGTCTTTCCATTAATGCCTTGGTCATTCCCATTACATTAATTGGATACACCGCCTTATCAGTGCTTAAAACCACAACTTTTTCTACATCGTTATCCGCCGCTGCGCTTATAACGTTATAAGCGCCTAGAATATTAGTGCGAATCATTTCAATAGGAAAAAACTCGCCGGTAGGAACTTGTTTTAAGGCGGCGGCATGAAAAACTAAATCAACTCCTTTCATGGCGCGATAGACCACATCCTTTTCTCTCACGTCTCCTATAATAAATTTAAGCCTGTCATCTTCAAAACGATTTCTCATATCCAGTTGTTTCTTTTCGTCTCGGCTAAAAACTATAACCTCCTTAGAATTAAAATCTCTTAAAAGACGTTCAACGAAACAGTTACCGAAGGAACCGGTTCCTCCGGTAACCATAATGGTTTTGTTATTTATTGCTTCTTTTGTATCCATTATTACGTTTTTTTGATTCTAATATCTTAGCGTCTATAAGAAAACGATACCAAAATCCCTGCAAAAAGTGAAATATAAGCCCTTCTCTACCATCCAAAAAACCTAATTTTATTATATAACGATATAAGAAGTAAGCAAGAGTTCGGCAAAAAAGGGGAAGTCTCATATAAAATCCTGTTTTTAAAGCTCTCTTTCTTCCGGCTTGTCCTCCCAATGATTTGCGATTAGCGCTTTGTGATTCATATTTAGCTTTTAATTCCTCGCGCGCCTCGCGCGTTGAGAAATCATTATGCTTAGCGGTCCATTCTTTCAAACTCTTATGATTCTCATCAGCAAAATCATTCTTTAACTTTCCTGTTTTGCCCTCAGAAAGGACAATATGTTCATCCATTTCCCGGTTTTCATACCGGCCCTTGCCTTTTCGAAAAAGGCGGAGAATCCAAGTGGGATAATACCCGCCGTGCTTGATCCATTTGCCCATAAAATATACTCGGCGCTTTATGAAGTAGCCGGTTATCTTTTCCGGGGTATTTTCTAATTTTTCCTCAAGTTCCCGCCAGAGTTCTTTTGTTACCCATTCATCGGCATCCAGTCGGAATATCCAAGGATTATTGATTCCCACGTTATCCAAAGCCCAATTAAACTGCTGAGCCTGATTTTT
>CAZJVK010000030.1:0-5565 GCA_964549725.1 uncultured Candidatus Saccharibacteria bacterium
TAGGAGTTCTATGAGAGTGAAGGCTTTGGTATTCATTATTCTTGATTCCTGATTCATTATCTTATTATATCAGGAATGAGAGGGATTGTGGTATGCAGAAATTGACGCAAGAAACGATATTCAAAAGAAGGGGGTTGACAAACGTTTTCTAATAATATACACTGGAAGATGTTCGTGATAAGTAAGTTCAAATGTTCCCGCCAGACCTTTTACCGAAGCAAGGCGGCTCAAGTTTGAAGTCAAGGTCGTCTTGCACGAGCTAAATATAGAAATAGAAACTTGACTCTCGCAATTAAAATGATTGCTGCTGTCAAGTTTTCTCTTTTCTAAATAAACCTTATAAGTAAATAGATATTGTGAATAAACGATTATTCATTGGCGGTTTGCCGTATGAAGCGACTGAGGATGAGCTTAGAGAAGCTTTTTCCAAAGCCGGAACGGTAGAATCAGCTAACATCATCACTGATAGGATGACCGGCCGTTCCAAAGGTTTTGGTTTCATAGAAATGTCATCTGAAGACGAAGCCAAAAAAGCCAAAGAAATGTGGCATGAACAGGAATTCAACGGCAGGACCCTAACAGTTGATGAAGCTCGACCTAAGAGCGAGTAAACAAAGTTTGCCCCTGCGTTGGCTCGGAAAACAAATACTTCGTATTTATTTTCCTCACCTTCCTTGTGGTAGACAACAAGTAACCACTACCCCGTCAGTCTATGGATTGACGGGGTTTTGGTTTATAATGAAAAAGCAAGTAAAGGTCGGTAAAGACACTTTAAAATTATAAAAACATGGCTAAAATAATAATCAAAAAAGACGGCCGCGAGCAGGAATTTAATCCAGAAAAGGTTAAACTTTCAATTAGAAAAGCTGTTGAGGAAGCCGGATTGGAGGAAAAAAGAATAAACGAGGTTGTCGAAAAGGTCTTCAGCGCAGTAATTGAAATAACCGATGAAGTAGAGGAAAAAATTACCAGTTCTCAGATTCGGGAGAAAATTCTCTCAACTTTCGATGAAATTGAAGAAGTTGCTTCCCAATCCTGGCGAAATCACGATAGAAAGTTTAAGAGTTAGAAAACTATCTTTCGGCGGTAAGCATTAAAAGCGAGGCAAGGGCCGCTATAATAAATGAAATAATAAAGAAAGGACTGGAAGGGGTATTAGGCAAAAGAAAAAAAGCCAATAGTATCATAAAAGGATAAATGAGTATTCGAGCGCCTCGATAAAGAGTTTCCTGTCCGAGAATAAAGAGTCTCTTGTTCTTCTTTTTGTGGATTAATTCATAAAACCGATTAGCCCAGGTATAAAGCATTACATCCTGAAAAAAGTATCCAACCACGTGGGTACCAACAGCAAGCGGCACAGTCTGAACGACGGTACGAACAAACCATATAATACTATTGCCGGCACCAGTCCAAGAAAAAATTGTATTCCGTTTACCTTTATCCGAAAGCCGTCCCGCAAAAAACACAGCTCCGGCGCTTAGTAAAGAGCCAAGCGAAATAATACCACCAAGCTTCTCTATATTACCAAGTATTAGGAATAGGAAAATAGGCCAAATAATAGAGCTTATCATACTTTCGGTCGCATACCCAAAAGTTCCAACGTGAAAACCTTTCATTGGGCGGTCTTTGACGGTATTAAAAAGCAACTTGGCGGTTAAAGGGGAAGTTAATTTTCTTCTTGTTGGAAAGAAGAAAAGAGGAATGATGGAAATTAAAAGAATAATACCTGCTACTAGAAATGTTATCTGAAACCCAAAATTAATAATTAAAACACCACCAATAAAGGGGGTGATAAAACAGATAATAGCGACAATCGCCTGTTTTATCCCGATTTCTTCTCCCTCATGACCCTTATCAGAAACTCTGGAAAAATTCATATGATAACCGCCGAAGAATAAAGGATAATAAAGAGCGTACGGTATTGGGGCGAGGAAGAAGAGAAAATTCATGCTTTCAATATTGTTTAATAATAAGAAAAATATAATAAGCAAGGGAATACCGAGAGCCATCATCATTTTATCACTTAGCCGTCGAATCAGGGGTAAAATAGCAAAGGTACCTATTACTGAATAAATTGACCATAAAAGATAAAAGAAAATAATACCCCAAAGAGGGATGCCTAATTTCCAAAAATAGATAGGAATAAAAACACTTATTAAACCTGCGCCTAATTCTAAAATAGCAACAGTTATATAAAGCGCGTCTAACTTCTTATTTTTTAGGGCGATGAAATGAAGATGGTGAGAATATCTATGAAGCATAAATTAGTTTGTTAAGAGAATAAATCGATATGGTTTGTTAGCCCACTCTTCAGCATATTGAACGCCTACTCTTGGAGCCTGAATAATTTGCCATTCTCCGTTTACTATTTGTTTTATCTCTCCCCTGTCCTCAATCCAGAGGCCAGTTTTTTTATCGGCTGGTTTGCTGTTTACACGCCCGTCAATTTTTAAATCACGAGTCAGTTTGCCGGGGCCGTTTAAGTTTTCAACTTTTCTAATTAAAACCGCGGAAGGGTACTCACCGGGACCGGTTACGATATTCAACATCCAATACATACCATATATAAAATATACATACCAATGCCCAGGCGAGTCAAACATTACCTTATTTCGTTCAGTTTTCCCTTTATAAACATGACAGGCTTTGTCCTCCGGTCCGTCATAAGCCTCTACCTCAGTTATCATATACGCTTTTTCTTTATTTTTGATTTTCACTACCAAATATTTACCAATTAATTCCTTGGCAATTTTTAACGCATTCCGGTTAAAAAACTTTTGACTTAAAACTTTAGACATACTAGAATTTGAATTAATGAAACCCACCCAAGTTTTACTTTGTGAAAGTCTGGGCGGGCTTACCTTCCTTGTGGTAAGCAAAGCTTGCCCCTGCGTTGGCTCAGAAAATAAATACTTCGTATTCATTTTCTTCACCTTCCTTGTGGTAACAAAATTAAAATTTTGAGAAATATGGCACGGGCCGTAAGCGAAGCTTGCGTCCCAGTCGTTCGGAATAAATAAAAATATTGATATTTTTTATTTATTACTCACTTCGGGCCGTAGTATAATGGTAGTACACGAGGCTGGGGGTCTCGTAGCTGGGGTTCAATTCCCCACGGCCCGACATCTAAAATTCAAATCAGCCAGCGTTTTTATTATTTTTCAGCCACTCCTCTATTCGCCGCGTGTCCATATGAAATTTAAGTTCAGTATCGTCATACTTAACCCGGGGTTTGTATCCTTTAGCTTTTTCCAATCCTTTTCCAATTCGTTGAGTTTGATATTTTTTGAATATTTTTTCAATAAAGCTTCCCGATTTACTTTTTAAAACAAACTCGCTAAACCTTTTCCAAAAACTCTTATTCTCTCCCTGCCAGCGCCCATAATCAATTTCCACTTTTCCAGCCCATTTATTAGCGTTAAAAAAATTTTCAATTGATTTTTGATTGCCGTAAACCGGCACCAGGTTTTGATAGAGATAAATCCAATATTCATCATAAGGCGGAGAAAGACAGTAACTTTCAAAAGTTACGTAGTGATTAAGGCAAATTTTGTTTTTAGTATTCTCTTTATGGTCAGTTCCTTTCCTTCTATGGCCGGTTAATTCAAAAATGCCGGCGCTAAACTGACGAGCGGTAAATATTCGACCGGAGCGAACCCCGACAATTAAGTCAAAATCAGATTTTTCGTGAATCTCGCCGGTAGCCATTGAACCGGCTACAAGCACAAATTCTACGAAAGGGACATGTTTAAATTTTTTAACAAGCCCCAGAAGTTTTTGCCATTTTTGACTCAAAAACTCATTATCCATATATAATAATCTGTGTAAATTCGTCTCATATATTCGCGTTAATTTGTTCTTATTCGTCGTCTTTCTCTTTTGGTTTATCTAATTCAAGAGGTTCAACGCCGATAGATTTTTTAGTTACTTTCAATACGTCTTTGTCTATCTTATCTAACTCTTTGTATGCTCTATTATAATGACTGACTGTTGTTCCAAGAGAATTGCCGAGTTTTTTAAAGTATTCTTCATAGCTGCCTATATGACGTCTTAAGCTTTCAACATTCTTACTAATTTCTTTTGCTGATTTTTCTATCTTGAATGCTCTAAATCCATAAAGGATGGATTGGAGGTAGGCCGAAAAAGTCGTTGGAGATACCACCACCACATTTTTATCTTTATAAGCATATTCAATTAAGTTTCTGGTATTTGATTTCATGGAACCAACTTCGTTTACCAGCAAATCATAGTAAATAGGTTCAGCCGGGATGTACATAAAAGCAAACGGCAGCGTACCCTTCTTTGGTTTTATGTACTTGGCCGTTTCATCAATTCGTTTTTTCAAATCGTTTCTAAATTCCTTATCCAGCCTTTTCCGTTCTTTTTCATCTTTTTCGTTTGCCAGCCTTACATAATTATCCAGAGAAAACTTGGCATCCACCGGCACAATCCCTTCTTTAGTAAAAATAGCCGCATCAACAATACTCTCACTGTCAATTGAATACTGCATTTGGTATGCGTCCGGGGGCAGAATATTGGAAAGGATAAGTTCCAAGCCCGCTTCCCCTAAACTACCTCTTCTTTTTTGATTTTTGAGGACTTGTTCCAAATTCTCCAGTTGGCCGGCAATATCAAAAACTTGTTTACTGGATTCTTTAACTTCAGCGGTTTCTTTAATAAGTTTTTGAATTGATTCTTGAACCACCTTATTAACTTCGTTCATCTGATTTTGAAGCATAATAAAGGACTGGTCCTCAGGTTTTCCCTGCTTTTTGTACATCAACCAGAAAATGCCGGTAAAACCAGCAATTAAAACGATAAGAAAAATTATTAAAAGAGTGATTTCCATTTTTAGATTTAAAATTTAAAATTTAAGAAACGACTAATTAAGCATAATTATGTTCGCGACGTTAATCAAAATAAAGAGTGAAATAATAAAATTAATGGTAAGAACAATATACGAAAGGATTCTTTCTCTCAAAAAAAACACACTAGCCAAGGCATTGTTAATTACAAATATCAAAGTACCCATAAGGAGAATATTCCAAAGATTATTAATACCGCCCATTATATCAACGCCCTGAAAAGCGTTGATATGAATAATGAGAGGCGAGGAAAGTCCTTTAATATTCGCATAAACTAAAATCAGACCGGCAACAAGCATTAACAATGAAAGACCAGAAAGTATAAGAAGAATTTTGTCTTTTAAAAGGCGTACCATTGTTTTTATTATGAAGTATATTTTTTTATAAAGCAAAGATCCAGCATATCTATGGGCGGCACCGGTCTGGAATCGTAAAATAGAAAGTTGGGGTATAGCTATTGGAGGAGGATTAGAATTTTAAATTAGCAAACCCGGGTACAAATGTACTCGGGTTTTTAAGTAAGTCGGTTGATTTTTTCTTAATTTTATATATAAATATAAGTACGGCCCCATCGTCTAGTGGTTTAGGACGTTGCCCTCTCACGGCAGAGACACCGGTTCAAATCCGGTTGGGGTCACAAATCTTATTCATAGCTTCCTCTCTTTGTAAGCCATTTCTTGTTTTGGCGAACAAGAAGTTC
>CAZJVK010000031.1:0-5475 GCA_964549725.1 uncultured Candidatus Saccharibacteria bacterium
TTTAAGAAATCTCCCCTTTTCTCTAATAATAACCCGTAAATTAAATCTATCAACTACTTTAAACCCAAATTTCTTTCAGGTCCGGCCATCTCACAAAAAGAAAAACCCCGAATGGGGTTTTCTTTTTGCTCCGCACTGTGAACAACGTTAGAACCACAATACAGCGACAAAATGAGTATATTTATATCCCTGACTTAAGTCCACAATCTTAACTTAGCAAGATAAAAAGGCTTTTTCAATTCTACCCCACCCCGCTACTCACTATTGTTTTTGATAGTTAAAATCCAATTTCGACCAGTCACCGTAATATTCCAACAACAAAACTCCAAATAAACCCAATAATAATTGCGGCGATTGCGATACCTTTTCCTTTCTCGTGAGTGTGCTTAATTTGTGTCAATGCAACAATTCCCAAGATAAAGCCAACGATTCCAGCAAGGCCAACTCCGAAAATCGAAATTATTGAGAGAACCAAACCAACGACAGCAGACTTATTATATTTCTGTTCCGTGGTTATCTTCTCTATTTCCTTTGTCGGTTGATTATTTTCCATAAGTTTTGATTAAATATTTCCTGCACGAATTCCTTTACGCACAAGTGCGTTGAAAGTGTTGGATTGTTCAATTTCTTTTTTGTATTTTTCTGAGTCGGATTGCGCGCGTTTCTCAATGTAGATATTTATCCTATCTTTTAACTCATACGGCAACGGTCGATCATCACCTTTTGTATGGGTTGTGTCGTCGGGATCACCATATGTTGGATGAAATTTCCTAACTTCATCAGCAGCTTTTTCAGCCGCTTTCTCCTTTGAAGATTCAGTGCTATTTTGTAATTCGTGGATAAACAATGCCATGCGAGAAATTTCATCCTGCTTCAACATCATTCTTCGTTCAATATCGTTTAGATTCCACCACCAACAAACATCGTTCTCTGTGACGCCCTCCTCTTTTTTGCGAGGTAATTTTTGACGAACACTCTCTGCAATCTTTTTTATTGTTTCGTTGTCCGCCTCTGTCTTACCAAAAATAATGTCTCCGAGGTTTTGGGGCAGATTGTATGTTCCCTCTGCTTTGGATTCCTCAATCGCTTGATTAAGCATGTCCTCAACATTTTCCATTGCCTCGGCTCCCATTGTTACGCTCATCATTTGCGTATATTGGTCAAGCAAGGCTTTTTCTACATCGTTGTATTTTGAAAAATTAAAAAGTCCCATATATTTAAATTAAATTTTTAAACCAATGCACTTCCATAGATTTATTTAATCGTTATCTTTTCCAAAATACTTTTCTGTTGTTTTTTTGATTTCTTCTGTCGCTAATTTATCTCTTTTATCTTTCTCCATTACCCCCCAAATAATTTTACCAATAGACAATAAACCGAGAACGGCGAGAAGAAATGTTACGACTTCATTCTCCTTAATTAAACCATATATCAAGCCACCAATAACTCCTACAAATATCAATAATCTAATAATGTCTTCTATGATATTTCTTATATTCATACGTTTTTTAATTTTTTCTTTCATAGGTTCATTTCTTAATTTGATAGTTTTCGTTAAATAATTCTTTATAAATCCAACCTAATATTCTTATCTCGGAGGAAATAAGACTATCAGATAAATAATTATATTTAAAATCCTCCCTTTCTTTATCAGTTTTAATTTTTGATAGTTCAGCTTTTAAGTCAAGGTTGAGACTAACGCTAAGCCCATACTTGTAGGCAATCTCTCCCGTAGTAATCAAAGTCTTTTCAGTTTGTTTTTCTATATAATCTATTCTTTTTTCAAGAGATTCTTTTAAACTCATATTTGTATTTTCTGACACTTTCGCAGTAACAATTAAATCTAGCCAAACTTTAAGAATAAGCCACCTTTCTATTGGTTTTGCTCCTTGTGGGTTATTTACTTTTTTGACTAAAACATCTGGATTATTATCTTCATTACATTTGGGTCTAATGCCCTCATCAAATAAAATATGAACAGCTTCAGAGCTGATAATCTGCATCTGCTTATCGTTTTGTAGAAACCACAACAAAACTCTCTCAAGGTGGGAAATATTAGTAAAATTCTCGAGGGTCGTTTTCGGGGGCAAATTTCTTTTAAATATGTTCATAGATTTATTATACCCCACCCCTGTTATCACTATTTCTTTTAACCGATTTTCTTTTAGGAAATTTTCATTTTTTCACTTCTATATTTAGAGACGGTTACATTTTATACTATTTTAGTTTAAATCACGGGTTCGCTACTTGAATGCATTGATAGTCATAGTAATAATCCCAACCATCAAAGAAATATCCTGGATGATAAACAGATTTATCACACCCTGACACTACTCTTTGAGTACAATTACTATTCCAGTAAAAACTATGCCCATCCCAATATTTATCACTGTAAAGTAAGGCGGGAAGACAAGAGGTTTGATTGGTACAATTACTATCTCGGTAATAATTAACCCCGTCATAATAATAACCAGAATATGACGGTGATGGATCACAGGGTTTTATGTGTTTAGGATACGAGTAATAAATACTATTGTCCCACACTTTTGTTATTTTAGCGTTCTCGTATAAGTAATCGCTCGGTAATTCTCCTATTTCCCAATCCTCTCCTGTGGTTTCGTAATAATAATACCATTTGTCTCCTACTGGATAATAATAGCCCGACTGGGAATGTGCCGTATTAACACCCACCCCCATATGATTATGAAATTCAATTAATACAGTTCCCAACCCCGTGGCTTGGACAAGTGAAGCAAATAAATATGAAGTGTCCTCACAATCGCCGTTTCTTTCAATAAATGTTTCTACTGGATATTTCGGATATTCATCAAAACTTGTGTAGTAATCCTCAATATAAGGTAAACCTTGAACAAAACTTACTATAAATGAGGTTAGATGATAATTTTTTTTCTCCGCATTTTTTTTTAATGCTTCGGCTATTTTTTGAATAAAAGGGTCGTCTGGGGTTACATATTCAAGACCGTGAGGACTTCTTGGTTTATTCTTGTAATACTCATACCAATCTTCGTGTATTGAATGATTCCAAGTCCAGACTGTTCCTTTATATTCCCATTCAAAATGTTGGGCAAGATATCTCCCGCCACCAGCAGGATGTAAGTCTTCTCCATCGTCTATTCCATCCCCATCGGAGTCCGACTTCAGGTCTGATATCCCTAAAACTAATTCTTCTCTATAGGTTAATCCGTCTCCATCACTATCAGCATTTAATCTTTGTTCTTCGGCTTCTTTTTCTGATAATTCTTGCTGAGCAATTTTTTTCTCTACTTCTTCTTCTTTTGTCCTTTGCTCAGCTTCTTCTCTGGCTATTTTCTCTCCAGCAAGCTCTCCCTCAACCATTTTTCTTTTTGCTTCTTCTATCTTTGTTTGAGCTTTTTGATAATAAAAAGAGTTTTCTGAAAGTTTTGATAATAAATCTACTGTCTCTTGTAAATTGCTTTTATTAAATTCATCTAATCCTTGGGTATATTTTGACTTGTCTTCCTCTAATTTTTTATTTTCCTCTATTTCACTGGAGATTTTTTCTTTTTGTATTCCTAAGACCTTAACAAACCATTTATTTTCAGTAATTTTTAATTTTTCGTTTGCTTCGTTATATTTCTCTTCCTTAACTAATTGATTAGCTTCTTTGACCGAGCCAGAGATTTTCTTATATTCAACTGCCCCATAGCTTATTCCTGCAACCCCCACTGTAATCACTAAGATGATTGGCAAGAATGCTACAAAACTTTTTTGTTTAAATTTTATTTTTGGCAAAGTAATTCCGCTCAATTTGAATTGAAAGATACCTTTAATCTTTTTTCTAAATAATAGAAAAAATGTCTGTATAAAACTCTTAATTTTCTTATTCTCTAAAGTAACCTGCCCTTCTTTTGGTTTTAAAATTATTTTAAACTTTTTCCGTATTAAGATGAAAACTAACGAAAGAAAAATAAAAACAAGGGTGGTTATTAAACCAGTTTGGACATTCTTATTTTTAAAAAAAGAGGCGAGAGAGATACTTTTATTTTTAGATTCATTCTCTTCTTTAGTAACTCCAACACCTTCAGATTGAGATATTAGTTTTCCTTCAGGCTGAGATAAATTTTCTACCTGTTGAAAAGTAGTAAATGCCTGTTTAACGTTTTCTGGGATTATACTTTCGTGTATCCATCCTTCTGCCCCAGCCGTTTCAACAACAGTCTTGTTATTAACCACTATCGCACTATACCACTCTCCCTGTTTTCCTTTTAATATTACCTTCCCACCCCAAGTTCCCATCCATACCAATTCACAAGAAAAAGATGGGCATTCCCGTATGATTTCATTATCTGCAAGTTCAAAAGAAATATTATCAGGCTTTTTCTCTTCCGAAATAAACAACTTTCTAATATCTGGTGGAATCACACTTTCGGGCATCCAACCTTCTGTTGTACTCCAAGATGCTTGTGGTAATATTCTCCCATTATCTCCCCCACATCCATTAATTTGATGTGCATTTTCATCATAAATACCTCTCTCAGTAAATTTAACTTTATACCAATCATTAACTTTATATAGAACTTCTGTGAATGGACACATGGCTCCATATTTACTTATCTTGCAATTAAACGAGGGACAATACCTAACCAAGCCAGCACCATTATATAAACCAATAAATTCAGTAGGTTTTAATGTTCCAGTGGCAGAAACGGAATTAAAAACCAAAAAAATTGAGCTTAATATGCCTAAGAATAATATAATTCTCTTAATTTTTTCTTTCATAGATTTATTTATAAAAATCTTCTATGAGGACATTATATTTATAAGCAAGACTGTTATATTGGCCTACTTTTCTGCTATATTCGTTATATTTAGCTTCATATTTTGTATAAGCAGATTCTTGCTGAGAATATAGCTTACTATATTCATTATATGAAGTATAATCTCCCAACAGCTCGTGTCTTCTATAAGCCGCTTCACTTTGCTGTTCATAATAATTTACACTATTTTCTAGTTGATTAGCTTCTTCATCCAAAGAAATTATAACCCAATATAATCTAGTGATTTCGCTTTCTAGTGTTTCTATTTTTTGTATTGTTTGAACTGTCTCAATTATTCCCTGATAGCTATTGCCATCTGCTATTACATAAATTTCTGCGTCTTCTAACCCATCGAAACCAAATACGCTTTCTTCTTCAAATAACTTTATAGGTGTTCGTGCTTTAGGTATTCCAGTATCAATATCTATCGGGATGTCTCCTATTTTAAAGCCCGTTTCTACAGTCTCCGTGTAGCAATAACCAGAATTATATGAAGAGTATCCCTTAGGACACTTAACTGCTGGCACTATATGACCAACTTCACCTTCTACTATTGGATCATAGTTGAATAAAGCAACCCCATAATCTAGTTCTTTTATAAGTGATACGGCTAAGAAGCTCTTGCCACTACAAACTCCCTTATTATCATATAAAACTTCGTAGGGATATCTTGGAT
>CAZJVK010000032.1:0-5441 GCA_964549725.1 uncultured Candidatus Saccharibacteria bacterium
TTCTTTATTTTCTTTGATTTTACCCTTAGGAAAGTTCCAGTATTCGCCGCCGTGATACAAAAGAAGAAAAAGAATACCTTGTTTAGTTTTTTGATATATAATTATGCCGGCTGATATTTGTTTGCTCATAATATGATTAATTTAATGTCTCAAAAATGAAGATTTCTCCGTTATGGGAAATTTTTACCGTATCTCCGCGATTGATTTCGTCTTTCAATATTTTTTCAGCCAGAATACTTTTTATATGTTTTGAAATTTCTCCTCTAAGAGGCCGGGCGCCAAAAGTGGGAGAGTAGCCGAGGTCAGAAATTTTAGCAACAGCCGGGTCGTCAACTAATAATTCAATACCATGGCTTTCTTTAATGGAACCACAGACTTCGTTTATAAGAATTCGGGCAATTTTTTTAATTTCCTCCCGGTTTAAGTTTCTAAAAACAATTATATTTGAAAAGCGGTTTAGGAGTTCCGGTTTGAAATATTTAGTAAGTTTGCGTTTTAATTCTTCAGCGATGTCGGCGATGTTTCGCCCTTTCTCAACTTCTTCCTTGATGTATATAGAGTGGGCATTTGAAGTAGCGATAATAATTGTGTTTTCAAAATTAACGGTTCGGTTGAGAGAATCGGTTAGTTGGCCGTCATCAAAAACTTGAAGGAAAAGATTTAAAATATCAGGGTGGGTTTTTTCGAATTCATCCAGAAGAATTAAGGAATATGGGTTACTAAAAACAGCATCGGTTAGAAAACCGGACCGTTCACCGTCAGGAGAGCCAATAAAGCGCTGAATACTTTCTTTACTTTGATACTCGGACATATCAAGGCGAATCATCGTGTCTCGTGAGCCAAACTGGACACCGGCCAGTATTTTAGAAAGCTCGGTTTTTCCGACTCCGGTTGGGCCCACAAAAAGGAAGCTGGCGATTGGACGCCCGCGTTTGCTAAGCCCGGACCGGTATTCCCGGAGAGCTTGAGATACAGCTTTTACGGCAGTATCTTGATTAATAAGGCGTTGGTGAATAGTTTGTTCAAGATTTAGGAGTTTTTTAACTTCCTCATCTCCGGCTTTTTGAACCGGGATTTTGGAAAGTTCTTGAGTGAGCTGAATTACGGTGGCGGACTTAAGTTTTTTTTCACCGGACTGTTTGGCTCTAGTAAGACTTTGCTGAAGGAGGTTGAGGGCGTTTGAAGGAAGCGGTTTTTGGTGGAGGTAACGGTAAGCGAGATAAACAGATTGTTTTATAGCCCGGAGAGTGATTAGAATTTTATGTCTATTTTCAAGAATAAGAGCATGATATGTCAAAATTCTTATCGCTTCTTCTTGAGTTACTTCTTCAACGTCAATTTTTTCAAATTGCTCCAGAAATTCGGAGCGTTTTTCAATATATTGTTTAAATTCTTGAGGATACGTTCCGCCGATTATTGGAATGTCGGAACCTTTAATGATTGGCAGAAGGATATCCACGGCGGTGAAAGATTCCTTTTCCCCACCCATTGGTTTAAAAAGATTGTGAATACCAGGAATAAAAAGAATAATATTGCCGGCTATAACAATTTCCCGGGCGATTTTTTCAAGGCGGCCGGCGAGCTGTTGAGTTTCAGCTTCGGCGATCAAGGTACCGATATTAAGCTGAATAAGCCGTTTGTCAAAGAGGTTTTTAGGAACCTTATCTTTTATGATTCGGAAGGCGAGATGGGCGGTAAGCGTTGTCTTTCCAGTACCGGGTTCGCCGATTAAAAGGGCGTTTGGTTTGTCAATTCGAGAAAGTGTATTCACAAGCTGTTTATATTCTTTCTGGTGGCCGATAAGGAGACCAACTTGTTCGGTTCTCGCCAAGGTGGTAAGGTCTTCACTGAATTTATCTAGAAAAGGGGTTGGCCGAGCTGTCCAAGAGCGATTCATAACTCGTTTTCTTAAAAACATCGGCCTATGGGCGAAACCGCCGAGACTGGCCGGAACTTTTTTTATACCGGCGAAGATTGGCCGGAAACGGTTAAAGATAACTGCTTCCCGAAGATCAATCAAAGAAACGTCAAAAAGAGTAAAGATTCGTTCAATAGTTGGGTCGCCGGATTTGGTAAGAGCCACAAGAAAATCGCGGGGGTGAATGTACTCTTCAGAAGTATTGTCGGCAATTTGGTAGGCAATTTTAGCAAGTTGGTCAATTGAGGCAAGAACCGATTCTTTGGTTTGGCGGACTTCGCTGTCTTTTTCACGCTCCCTAAGTTTTTGGAGAAAGTCCTTTTTGGAAATGTCCAGGCGCTTCAAGGTTTCAGCGGTATTTTCACTCTGTTTTATAAGATATTTTAAGAGGGAAACGTAGAAATTTTTATTCAGATTTAAAGCTTTATGGTACGAATAGTTTAGAATTTTGTAAGCGGAAGGGGTTAGAGCGTCGGCGATGTTTGCTTTTTTACCCTGCTCAAGAGCTCGTTTTATTTCTTCAATTTTTTTATTCCCTTTGTTTATTTGAAGAAGTCGATCACCGAAAAAGAGAACTAAAAGAATACCTAAAGCTTTAAGGTTAGTAATATCAGACATAAGGAAAAGAACAGTTGCGGCAATTAAAATGGCGTAAGTGACAAAAGAAACGAAGCGGATTAAAAATTTGCCGCCGGCGTTAAATTTAAGTTTTGGTTCTTTGAAATATATCATATTAACCGGCAAATATTTGATAGATTAAAGCTATAGGGATTAATAACCAGAATAAATAAAAACAAATAGCGATTGCAAAAATTATGGAGTAAATTATTGCCCCTAAAAAAAGTCGGCCGAGCCGAAAAATAAAACCCAAGACACGACCTAAAAAGCTGTAATCCTTGTAAAGAGGCTTGAAGAGATTTTTCAGAGTTATCTTCCAAGCAAGGCGATGATCAATCCGCTCAAGCTTGTTGATTATGAAGTACCAGTAAAGACGGGCACTTCTTACATACCAATGTCTTAAAAATTCGACAATATTACAAGCAAATCTTTGGAATAAGTAGGTTAGAGCATTATCCATTTCTTTGATTATATCATAAAATCGACACTAATATTCTAATCTACCCGAATTTGCAAATAATTTTAGAAGTAATGGATTTCTTCACACAGCTTAATCCCAAACTTATTTAAAACTTTCTGTTTAAGGGTTTTAGCGAGAGATTTGACATCAGCTTGAGTTCCGCCTCCTTTGTTTATAAAAAAATTACCGTGAAAGTCGGCAACCTGAATACCACCGGAAGCCATTCCTTTTGCTCCGACCTCCTGAAGAAGATAACCGGCCGGGATTTTATTTTCAATAATTTTTGACTTGTCTATTTTACCAAGCGTTTCTTTGGAAATATCTTTAACCGGGATGTTTTTGAAGAAACTGCCTGGGCATTTGATGCCGGCGGCGTATTTTTTTCGGCGAATATTTTTTATCTCATCACTTTTGGCAAGAAGTTTTGAAGGGTCGCCTTTAGTGAATTGAATGATGGTTTTTAAGATGAGAAAATTTTCTCTTTTGAATATACTGTCGCGGTAATTAAAAAGACACTCTTTATTATTCAGAGTTCTGATTTTTTCACCGTCCCAAACTTTAACATTCTTTACTATTTCAGAGATGGAATGGCCGTAAGCTCCAGCGTTGCCAACTATTGAACCACCAAGAGTGCCGGGGATCCCGGCTAAAGTTTCAAGTCCCTGAAGGCCGAGAGTGTTTGCAAAATTAATAATTTTTTGGAGGGAAACGCCGGCGTCAACAGCAAGCTCATTCCCACCTTTTTCTCTTGTTATTTCCCCGCCTTTAATTTGGATAAGGAGGCCGGGAAGAATTTTATCCGGAAAAACAATATTGCTACCTCCGCCGATTACGGAACATTTTACATTATGTTTTTTCGCCCAATTTATCGCTTTCAGTATCTTTTCGGATTTTGATACTTTGGTATAGTATTCAGCCCGGCCGCCGATACCGAAAGTAGAAAGAGAGGCTAGGGGTTTATTTTTTTCAATCTCCATATTTACATTTTATCAGAATTTGATTGTGAGGTATAATTTAAACATGATTTATTCTATAAAAGGAAAGATTACAAAGAAGGGAGAAGGATTTTGTGTGGTGGAAGCCGGTCCGATAGGAGTAAAAGTTTACACTAACCAACGGACTATTCAGAAAGCTTCCGGAGAGGAGGAATTTTTCTGTAAAATATATGTTCGGGATGAGAATTTGGATTTGTATGGTTTTACCGACGAACGGAGCTTGAAGCTTTTTGAAATGTTAACCAGCGTGTCCGGGATTGGCCCCAAAACGGCGCTTAATGTTTTTGATATTGATACGGTGGAGCGGATAACGGCGGCAATTATTGAGAAACGGGATGATTTTCTTGCAAAAACATCCAGGATTGGCAAGAAAACTGCCGCCCGGGTTATTTTAGAACTTCATAACAAACTAAGCATACCCGACTCGGAGAAAATGACAGCGCAGATGGATGTTGATTTGGATGTTGAGGCAGTTTTAATTAATCTCGGATACAATAGATGGAAAGTAAAAAAGGTGATTTCAGAAATTGGTGAGAGCCCAAGTGATTTGGAAGGCAGGTTAAAAAAAGCGTTAAAGGAACTTTAGTGAACTCCCAAATTTACAAGCCGTAGGCGCAAGTAAATTTGGCTAGAGTGAACTAACCCCCTCACTCGAAAATTAGTCAGCATATCTTATTTTTATACCCAATAATTTCTGATAACATTAAAGATATAGAAAAATAAAGAATAACTTTCGAGTGAGGGGGTGCTCATTTTTGTAGCTAATCGCTTCACTCTTAGACAAATATGGAAGAAAATATTTTAAGATTTTTTAGAAGATTGATACCAAATCCGGTATTCAGGTTTTTTCAGCCGGTATATCATTTTTTACTCTCAGTTTCAGGCAGAGTTGTTTTTGGACGGTTGGCGGAGCGCATGTTTACAATCGGCGTAACCGGCACCAAAGGCAAAACAACAACAATAGCGTTAATTAATGCCATTCTTGAGAAAGCCGGCGAGGAAACCGCCCTACTTTCTTCGGTGTATAGAAAAACAGGGGAAAATACCGAGAGGAAGAAATCGCCGAACACAATGCCTGGACGGTGGTACATTCCAAAGTTTTTAAAAGAGGCGGCGACTAAAGGCTCAAAATATGCGATTTTGGAGGTTACTTCCCAAGGAGTGGAGCAATTCCGGCATAAGTTTATTGACTGGGATATGGCGGTATTTTTAAATATCCATCCGGAGCATATTGAAGCCCACGGGTCGTTCAAGAAATACCGGAGGGCTAAGGTAAAGTTTTTCGAATCACTTAGAGTTTCAAAGAAAAACCCTAAGTATTTTTTGATAAATGGGGATGATAAAAGTTCAATGTATTTTAAAGAAGCGGCTATGAAAACATCAAAAAAGAGCCGTAAAATAATTATTTTTTCTAAGGATGATATATATAAAATGGTTGAGGAAATCCGGG
>CAZJVK010000033.1:0-5433 GCA_964549725.1 uncultured Candidatus Saccharibacteria bacterium
CTGCGTTGGTTCGCAAAACAAATACTTCGTATTTGTTTTTCTCACCTTCCTTGTGATAAAACAGACCAACTTCTGTCGGTCTTACTAATTAAACCGTGAAAGCGACTGCAGTTGGTGACCTCCAATTTTACGTGTGAGTGCTCTACCTGCAGCCGCTTTCACGGTTCAATTTAAAGCCACGTTTTTTAGTATATCTCGTAAAAAAGATAACACAACTCTTGACTTTTACAAAAGATATGCTACACTATTGATGTGTGAGTGTAATAGTCCTTTGCGACGACGTCGATAGAGGACTACTTCCAATCCATCCCGCTCCGACTTAGGTTGGAGCGGGATTGGTTTTATAGATGTTGGGACTTATAAAAAAGGGCAGAATTATATTTCTGCCCATTAAACATTTACTCCTTGTCCTTCCCTTTTCTTACCGCTTTCGTCAACCTTTTAATTTCCTTTGCTGAAAGTTCTCTTTTTCTTAACTCAGCCACTTTTATAGCTTCATCAATAAAACCTCCTCTAACACAACTGGCTACTAAATAATTAATTTCTTTTTCAGAAAACTTTCTTTTCCCAAGCTTAGCTTCTTGCATAGACTCGTTAATTGAGAGTCTTTTAATAGTAGCATTCACTAAAGGAGAAATTTTTTCTTCAGAGAACTCGCCTTTTTCTAACTTAGCCGCTTTCGCAGCTTTATTAATATAACCTTCTTTAACATGAAATCTTATTAAGGCGCTGACTTCTTTTCTAGAAAGGTCTTTTCTTAATTCACCTGCTTTTATAATCTTGCCAATCCGACCTTTTTCGGTATAAAGCGTCATTAGGGAATCAATTGCTTTAATCCTTTCAATTTTCTCTCTTTCCGTCTTTTTATTTTTCATAACTGAATCTCCTTTCTTTTTTAATTTTTAAGTTTTCCCGACATTGTCTAAATTTTAATTTAGATACAATGTCGTGGATTCTCGATTTCCTTTCCAAATTAGAAATTTGGAGAAAATCGGAACTGAATGTACTATATAATATATGATATAATTGTCAACTTTCCATTAGAAATCCACGGCCTTGACAAAAGAAATAATTTATAATACACTTAATATAAGTTCTGGATTTTCCAGAACTTGACAATTGTAATTTAAAAATTAAAAAAGAAAGGAGTTCTGAAATGAGATTTTTTATTGTTTTAATTGTTTGTGCTTTTTTGACTGCTTGTGGAACTACTAAAACCACTTTAAAGCCGTACGCTTATGATCATCAGGAGACTGCTGGATTTTTTACAAAAACAGGTCAAGCGCCGGAAGTATCTCAATTATACGAAGCTTCTTATGATGCTGTCTGGAAAGCGGTATTAACTGCTATTCGGGAAATGGGACATCCAATACAAACTATCAATGAGGAAAATGGCGTTT
Source organism: uncultured Candidatus Saccharibacteria bacterium (assembly GCA_964549725.1). Lineage (GTDB taxonomy): Bacteria > Patescibacteriota > Minisyncoccia > UBA6257 > GWB1-50-10 > DATGCT01. The sequence continues at coordinate 1,401 of CAZJVK010000033.1, forward strand.
TTACTACCGATTGGTTATCACGCGCTGGCGCCCCATTTTTTATGGGTGTACCATTTAGTCACTTCAGAGATCGCTTTACAATTAATGTAATAAAGCGAGGCGAAAACCGAATTGAGGTAGGTATTAGGAGAACAATGCAACTTAAAAAAGATGATGATTATTCACTTTGTACTTCAGACGGAGAAATTGAAAAGTGGCTTTTAGAGCAAGTAGAACAAATGGTGAAATGAGTTATTTAACCCCGAATAGAGATTCGGGGTTTTTTATTTTATTGTGCACGGGGAGGGATTCGAACCCCCGAAGGTATTACCAATTGGTTTACAGCCAATCTCGTTTGTCCACTTCGATACCCGTGCAAACAATTTGATTCTACGGAGAACTATTTTCCTTTTCAACTTTTTTGTCCTCCGAATCTTCCGGGTTTTCCAAAACTTCTTGAGAGGAGGATTCTTCACTAAGGTCAAATTTCAATCCCCCATTCCTGCCATTGTCTTTTTTAAATTTACTCAGGCGATCACTAAGGTGATTGTCAAACTTCAAAATAATTACTCGAACTCTTCTCAAGAATTTTTCACTATTTTTCTTTAACTTTCGGTCAGCTTTTTCAAGATACACTAGAGCTCTTGGAGTTTTCAATTCCGAATCAGCATTTGATTTGTCGCTAATACGGGGTAAAACCCGAGCTATTAAATAAAGCATCGTCCCAAGGGCAGCAACTATAACTAAATCGATGATAAAATTGAGAGACATATTAGAAAAATTATATCTCGTACCTTACGAAATTTTTAACATTAATGTTTTCCCCAACCTCGGCTACGACTTCCTTAATTATTTCTCCTACAGTTTTTGACTCATTCTTAACAAAAGGCTGTTCAAGGAGTTCATCAACGTCTTCGGGGTCCATAGCGGCAATTTGCATAGCCAGTTCATGGGCAAGTTTTTGAAAAGGATCAGATTTAACCGCGAAGTCAGTTTCAGCTCTTATCTCCATTAAAACACCCACCCTATCGTTGTGAATGTAAGTTTTAAGAAAACCGGCTCCGGTTTTCCGTTCACTTTTCTTACTAGCAATAATAATACCTTTTTCCTTAATAACTTCTTTAGCTTTTTCTATATCACCATCAGTTTTTTCCAAAGCTTTTTTGCAATCCATAATACCAGCTCCTGTTTCATCTCTTAATTTTTGAATTATCTCTTTATTTATTTCCACGTTTTTATTTTTCTATTAACTTATTTTCAAGAGTATTCATAACCCATTCAATGCTTGACTTATTATGGTCATTGGCAATGATAGGATAATTTATTTGGTCCGGGTCGTCATTACTATCAATTACTGCCACAATCGGTATTTCCAACTTTTGAGCTTCCTTTAGGGCAGTGTTTTCAGCTTCGGCGTTCACTATAAATATAACATCGGGTAAACGAGTTAGATTTATAAGACCTTCAAATTTATAGGAGAGCTTGTTAATCTCGTTAGCAAAATCCAATTGTTCTTTCTTGGTATATTTTTTAAGCTCGCCCTCCTCCTGTCTTTTTTTAGTTTTCTGGTAATACTCAATACGATTCTTAATCACACTAAAATTAGTGAGAGTGCCCCCAAGCCAACGATTTACAACATATGGCTGATTAAATTTCTCGGCAAAAGTTTTAATTAAATCTTTAACTGGCGGAGTGGTTCCTACAAAAAGTATCAAACTGCTCTCTTTTTTAGTAGAAACTTTTTTTAGAAAATAACCAGCTTTGTCAATACTATTTAATACCGCTCGAGCGTCAAGAATATCCATCTCATACCGACTAGTACCTATAAATGGACGCATATTAGGATGAGCTTTTGACCGCTTATGGCTGTAAAGAACGCCGATTTCGGACAGTTCTTTCATTAATTCTTCACTAACAGCCGTGTCTATTTTTTTTATTTTGGTATCTGCCATATTTATTCAGGTTACCTAAACTTATATAAAAAGTCAAAGAAATTTAATCCTTACAAGAGCGGCCTTGCTTTTGCCGCCACTGTTCAATCTTTTTGTGATTACCCGAAAGTAAAACATCGGGCGTCTTCCACTCTGTGCCATCTTTTGTTTCAAAAATTTCAGGACGGGTATAGACAGGATACGAACCTTTTACTTCTTCTAAGGATTCCTTTTTACCTAAAACTCCTGGAATATGACGACTCACGGCTTCAATTATTATTAAAGCCGGCAATTCACCACCCGAGAGGATATAATCGCCAATTGAAATTTCCTCGTCGGCCAGATGTTCAGCTACCCGTTCGTCAATTCCTTCATAACGGCCACAGATTATAATCAGTTCGGCGTAATCTAAAAAATTACGAGCTTTTATCTGATTAAATTTTGACCCTCTTGTTGAAAGGAGGATAGTTTTTGTTTTACCCTCAGCTTTTGATTTAATACTCTCCACGGCTTTATATATTGGCTCCATCATCATTACCATACCAGGTCCGCCGCCATACGGTTTGTCATCAACTGTTCGGTGCTTATCCTTGGTGTATTCCCGAAGATCAACAAAATTTATCTCTAATAAACCTTTACTTTTTGCTTTGCCTAAGAGAGATTCGTCAACATATGCTTTCAATATTTCGGGAAAGATTGTGATAATGTGAAATTTCATTTTTATTACTTATCAGTATAAACTCTTTAGTGAGGATTAAACAAATACAAACCCCATCGGTTAAGACGGGGTTTGTTTTGTGGTAAGAATCTTTGATTTTTACTCAGTTTTTGGAGCTTCGGTACTTCGCTCAGGTTCCTCAATCTTTAGGTTTACCCGAGCATTGTTTTTAACACCCACAATTCTCAAAAGAGACCGCATCGCCTTCGCGGTTGCGCCTTGGCGGCCAACAACCTGGCCCATGTCTTGCGAGTTAACCCGAAGCGATAAAAGAACTCCCATTTCATCCACTTTACGTTCAACCTTCACATCCTCGGGATGATCAACAATGGACTTAACTAGAAACTCAAGAAATTCTTGATCTTGTTCCTTTGCCATAATCTATCAAATTTAATCATACTGTTTTACTGTCTTTCGACCTTTTCTTTTCTAAAATGGTTAACTTTCATTATAATTTAACAAATAGCTATATAAGTGTCAAGTTCTATATAAATATTATTTCCTGAAAATGCGTTTAGCGCGGTCTAAGATTTTCTTGGCTTCTTCTTTCATAATCTGAACCGGTCGAGATTGTTTATTCTTTATAAGCTCTGCTAATTTATCCGGTTTATAGTGGGTGTAGTTGCCTTCATATATTTCTTTGATAAGTTTTGCAACTTCCGGAGACAGATTATCTTTCAAACTTTTTCTGCCTTGCTGAGAAGAAAAAATGTAAATGCTCTTTATCTTATACCCACAAATCAATTTCTTAATATGTTCGGATAATTTATTCAAAAATTCACCTCGAATACGCTGTTTATCTTCTTCATGCACAGCACCTCCTCTTGGTGATACATCGCCGGATGGAGTTCTTGTTTTTAAAAACCCCTCCCGGTCAGAATATCTACGATTTGGAATTTTAATCTCTTTATCCAGAACAATTTTCCCATTCACGGCGTAAAATATTTTCCCGCTCTGCCAGCCGGCAGTAATGATAAGAGTGGGATCATCCTTAAACTGGGGTAGGTTTTGGCTAAGTTTCATAATTTATTAGCTATTTACCATTTATAAACTTACAAACTTATTCTTTCGGTTTCCCGGGCCGCTTTATTCCTCTTTTATAGTCAACTTTTTTCTCCTTCACTTCCCTAATCTTTCTTTTTAAAATATCCTTTACTTTATCAATGGCAACTCTAACATTTTCATCTCTATGCTCAGCTCGAACTTGTTTACCAAATAGATTAACATTAGCTTCGGCATAAAATACTTCTCCGCTTCTGTGATGATAGGTAGTCCGGGCAATTTCAAAATAGATATAAACATTGCCCTCGCGCTCAAAACCTTGCAGGAGCGTTTTGAGACTATTAATCTTCCTGCGAATATATTGCTTAATAGCAGGTGTTAATTCAAGATTAGTTGCTTTGAT
>CAZJVK010000034.1:0-4967 GCA_964549725.1 uncultured Candidatus Saccharibacteria bacterium
TCCGGTTGTTTCATTTATTTCTCCGATTTCGTTTTTTATCAAATCTTGTTGCGTGGGGCTTTGCAAATATAACGCTTCACATCAGCGGGCCAAAATCCGCGCAGCGGTTTGGGGTCGGCTGAATGTGATTGTTAAACGATTTTCGCAGCTAAATAGCATGAGGCGGTTTATATCTTTTTACCTTTTCTTATTTGCCTATCTATTTTTGAATTTTCAGACGAATTGCTTATGGCAACTAGAATCCAGATTATGATCCAAATACCTGCGGTTACAATGGATAGAAGAAGATGAAGTACGTGACTTGTCTTTTTCTTTTTGCTGAGCAATACCGCAACTTCTTGATCGGTATAAGGCACGGTATTTCCCTTCTTATGTTGCTTTGCGCGCACTGGCGCTCCACAGCTTGGGCAAGAAGTCGCGCTATCTGAAATTTCTTTACCGCATTCGTGACATTCAATCAGTGCCATATGTTCTCCTTAATTTCATTATTTACGTTTAACGTTTGAACTCACTGGTTTTTACGCAGTGCAGCGGAGTAAAAATCCAGTGCAGTGATTGGTTATGTGCTGTTTCTTTCATCAGTAAACTTGCCCGTCTTTTTTCATCTGGAATCACGATGGCGGGAACTGATTAACTGTTATTCTCAATCGCTTCTTCTACCCAGTCTTCTATGTTGTTTTTAATGGCATTGTACTCATCTGATGAAGAAGGTGTTTTACAAGGTATTATTTTTACCTTGCCATTCTTATCTTTGAAGGTAAACTGTGTAAATGGGTTATTTCCTTTTGAACAAGTTCCGGTCTTCGGGTCTTTTAGATTATTGATATGAACACCTAATAAACCTTTTCCATCTCTCCAAGCTTTTTTGATTTCATACTTTACCCAGGGTCTTTGAGCAGTATCCTCACCAATTAAAACAATAACACAGCTTCTATATTTCATGTTATCTTCTATCCAATTTTCAATAGCTTTATCTCTACCTTTCTTTACTTTTTCCCAGTCATTGGCAGAAACAGGCTTATTATCTTCCAATGCTCCAATGTTCCTTATTTGCTGAACACGAAAAACATCATTGTCAAAATGAAAACTGTAAAAAACTTGTCTTTTCGCCATTTTGATTCTCCTTATAAAGATTTTTTGGGAGATATGTCCGCTCTATACATCAAAGTTATTTACTTCCCAACGTCTTTTGCTGCTTTTTCAATCCAGTTGCCGAGTTTGTTATATCCATCATCATCTACATAATCGTAAATCTTGGCTACTTGGAAAAAATAAATACTTTCTCCATTTTTATCTTTTCCCAATTCACCGAATGTAGTTTCTCCTTTTAACGAAGTGTTTCCATCCTTATCTTTCAATTTATGAATATGAACGCCAACAAACCCATTTCCCTTTTTATAGCTTTCTTTTAATTCGTATTTTACGTATTTTCGATTTGATGTTTCACTTCCTATCAAGACAACTGTTACCGATGTTCCTTTAAGTTGTTCATCAATCCAGTCTTCAACCGCATTATCTCCTTTTTCCTTTATCTTTTCAAACTCTGCAGAATCAATAAAGCCTGCGGCTTCTTTTCCCTGAGTAACCCAGCTATTTCTAACTTGATTAGCACGCCATACATCATTTTTGTAATGGAAACTAAAAAATGCTCTCCTTGCCATAACTCATCCTCCTTTGTTAATGCAAAACTCCAAATATGAAAAAATACCCATTAAAATAACTATTATTGATAGATACATTTTTAAAATCGTTCTTGAAAAGAATGCACTCCAATATGAATATTTTCCACCTACATATAAATCAGGTCTCATTGCGAAAGGCTTAATTTCTTTTGGCTCATCTGTTACGCCAGCAACATCATTATAGAGACCTCTAAACTTTCTCTCTTGATTTAGGTAATACGCATCCAAAAACCAAAATATTAGAGTTGGTAACACAGCCACTAGAAAAAAATAATTATCTTTTGTGGAAGCGTAAATAGCTAACAATGCAGATACAATAACAATGCTCCAGCCTTTTAACTGGAAAGAATTTGTATTCATTCTGGTAATTACATTTTGGATAAATTCCAAATGCTTTATTTTTTCAGGTGACATACTTCCTCCTTACGTATAATATATATTATGCGTTTTATTCATGAATGCGACTAAATTTTACCGCGTTTTCTTCTGTTGGAATGTATTTTTTTATGCTTCGCTTTTGAGACAACGCTAGTATTTTTGGGAGTGGTTTTTCCACCTTCTGCAACTGGCTTTACATGATGCAATTCTTTACCTTTTGGCAACTTTCCGCTTGGATGCCCTTTAGCTTTAATAACTTTCTCAACTTTTTTAGGCGATCTTTCTTTTTTCACCTGTGTTTTTGTTGCTTTACCTTTTTCCATTCCTTTGCTCCTTTCTATTTTTTAATATTCAATACACATAACGGGCTTTTCACAGGCGCCGGTTGTTTGGCGTACTGTGCAAAAGAGGGTTATGCGACAGTATTTTTAATTCAACGTCATAGTGCAAAAATCTAATGTGACGTTGAATCCTTTTCTCCTGAGCTCATCGTAAGCCTTAGTAAGAGTTATTTTTGAAAATAGCGGAAGCTTAAAATTTTCCGGATATTTGGTGCCGATAACATATGAAATTGTAAATTCAGATGGATTAACATCCTCAATCATGTATCCGTCTTGAAGCTTATCGTTAAATTTGTTCCTAAACTCTACCGAGTTAATTAGGAGGTCACCAGACACATATCCTTGGTTGAATAGATGCCCTAGAAGTGCGGATGAACCGTATCTTTTTAAATGAATTAGCAGTTTATCTTGAGTATATATATCACAAGGCTCTATAGGACTTTGTCCATCAAGAAAAATGTTGTTTCTATCCAAAACCAAATAACTAGTGTTGTGGTTTAGTGGATCTGACGATAGGTAATCTTTTTCATGAACATGTTGAGGCCAATCGCAAAAAGCCAGATTGGATGAAGGAATTCCATTTATCTTTTGATCCAAAGTTTCTATATATGATGAGGTTGCTCTAAACCATTTTCCTTCTATGAAAAAGTACTTTTCTTCATTTCGTTCAATAATCGCGTTTATACAACTTATTGCCCGCCATTTTATATAATTTGTCCCATCTGCCTTTCGTATAAATATTTGATCGTTCGTTAGGGAGGATATTGTGACATCCCTTTTCTTAGAACCATCTCTTTTTAGATAACGTTCCCTAAATAGGATGCTTAATTCAATGTCATAGTAGCGAAGGGCGTTGCCTGAATTTTTAAATATGAAGCACTCATAATCGTCATCGAATACAATTTCAGGTATAGATGCCCAGATGTCCCCTGACAATTCTTCTCCTGCTGAATAATGTTCTAATTCTCTATTGAGTTGATTTTCAAGGTCCTTGTTTAACAATGTTTTTTGTTCTTTGTCTTTAACCTCAGCAAGGTTATCCACTTCTGGAAAGTAGGCTTGATATTCATTCGAGCTATATAAATCAAGGCATTCAGTTAACAGCGCTGGCAATTGATCTAGTTCATAGGCAACAGAAATTTTAAGAGCATCTTCCCCATCCAATGATAAGCCCAAAGTCTCAATTTTTGATTTTCCTTTTACTCTTTGGATCAAATCTAAAAAACCATCAATACCAAACTGCCCAATATTTACACCTTTTGCAACTTGCTCAATCGATGTTTTTGGGTTTTGCGAAAGTGTCAATTTCGAAAGTTGCTGAATCGTTTGTGGTTCTATTGAGTTAAGAACCGCTTTGAACCCAAATCTATTTTCAAAGGAAAAAGGATGTAATAAAAACCGCCCGAAACCCGAGGTGAGTGCGAAAAGCCGTTCTTCCACTTCAATTAACAGTAAGCCAAACAATGATCGAGTTCGATATTGGCTCCAATCAATCCCACTAATTTCTGTAGGAAGAAGCCTGCTCCAATTATGAATTTTTGAGGGAATAGTTTTTAAATACACTTCAGCGTTTGGATACCCAGAAATTGGGATGCTATAGTGATGGCAGCCTTCAATATCTTGAAGATAGTTTTCGTTTTCCACGAAGTCGGATTTGATTAGATAAATGCTGTGTGTGATTTTCTTATCAAGCATCAGGGCTACCTCCATGCCGAATGTCTGGAGAACTTATCTTGTATATCCGATAGCAACTCTATTTCAGTAAAATTTCACACCAACTTTTTTGCAATTCTGTATTGAAGTTGCAACTATAATATTAAAAAATTCATTTTGACGCATAACATGCGGCAGATAACCTGCCCCGAAGGGGTCGAGTCCGTCCGCCATTCGGTGGATTTGCTAGTTATCCATTTTACTCTAACCGCAAGAAGACAGTCGCTGTTCCATCTGGATTGATATCCCAATATTTTGTTTGGTATGGGACCATTGTCCCTTCTTTTATTTCATAACCAAATATTTCTCTTTCTATTGTAGACAAATGTTTCAGGTTTTGCTGAGCAAGTCTTTGAAAGGGGATCTTTTCAACTGTTGGATTCATATGATGTATGTCTGCTCGAAAACTTTTCCATATTTTCATTGAAGCATCTGCACACTTTTTTGAGATAATGTTCTTTTCCCTGAATTCTGAAATCAGTTCTTCAATTGTTTTTGTGTCCCTACAATTTTTACACCTGCTAATTGAATTTCGTTCAGCAATAAATTTTATGATTCCTTCATTTATGGCGTGGCTCATCATAACCGCGCCTATAAAATACCCATCACGATAGAGATAAATGCATTCTGATGATGCATTAGAAAAGTAATGACCGCCAATAATTCCTTGATGCTCAATTTCGAGGTATCTGGATATTTTTTCCTCAATTGATCCTTTACATTGTGATTCAATACTTTCTTTTAATCGAGCCCTTCTAAATTTATCATGATTAAACATATGGGTTCTCACGTATAACACCTGGCATCACCAGCGCGGGTGATAGCCCGCGTCTGTGTGGATGCCATTGTTCTG
>CAZJVK010000035.1:0-4640 GCA_964549725.1 uncultured Candidatus Saccharibacteria bacterium
CATCCCAATTAAAGATTAAAATAAAATTGCTTTAATGTTTTAGTGTTACCTTCTTCCTGTCCACTTCATTGAAATATTAGCCACGGTATTAATAACACCAAAGATTATTGTAGCAATAAGAAGAGCTAAATACCCTTGTATTGTAATTTGTGCGCTTAATATGTCAAGTGCGTAAATCGTCAAGGCATTTATGACAATTATGAAAAGTCCCATGGTGAGAATAATGAGCGGGCCGAAAAGAAGTTTTAAAATTGGCCTGAAGAGGAGGTTGATTACTGTAAAAATTGCTGCAGTAATTACCAAATCAAGAAAATCACCTTCAAAGAGAAAATCTTTTATGAAGTAAGCCGAGGCCATAACAGCAACAACGTTTGAAATAGCTAAGATAAATAAACGACCAATAAAACGCATATTAATTAATTTATGAATTAATCTTCGGCTTCCATAGCCGCCTCCTTGATAACTTCTTTGGTTTCTTTTTCAATTTCTTTCAAAAGTTTCTTATTATTTTGAAGTTCCTGGCGAGCCTTGTTAAAACCAACCGCGATACGTTCATCTTTATATTGGTAGCTGGCTCCTTTTTGTTTAACAACACCATATTTCAGAGCGGTATTTAAAACGTCGCTTTCGTATGAGATGCCTTTACCATAAAAAATGTCAAACTCGGCGACACGAAAAGGCGGGGCCACTTTATTTTTCACAACCTTAACCTTAACTCTATTACCAATCGCTTCGTCGCCTTTTTTAATCTGAGCCTTCCGGCGAATATCAAGACGAACCGAGGAATAAAATTTCAGAGCTTGGCCGCCAGATGTTGTTTCCGGATTTCCATACAAAACACCAATTCTCATCCGAATCTGATTGATAAAAACAATTACGGTGCCTGATCTATTAGCTATCGCGGCTATTTTCCTAAGAGCTTGGGACATTAAACGAGCCTGAAGGCCAATATGCCTGTCACCCATCTCGCCTTCAATCTCTGCTTGAGGAGTTAAAGCGGCAACTGAATCAATAATAACTATATCAATTGCCCCAGAACGAATAACATCCTCCAAAATATTCAGAGCTTCTTCACCGCTGTCAGGTTGGGAAATAATTAATTCCCTTATATTGACGCCTATTTTCTTTGCGTATTCTGGATCCAAAGCATGCTCGGCATCAATAAAAACAGCCTTACCGCCTTTCTTTTGAGCTTCGGCAACTGCGTGGAGAGCAGCTGTTGTTTTTCCGCTAGATTCCGGACCGTATATTTCAATTATTCGGCCACGAGGTAGACCGCCAACTCCGAGAGCGATATCAAGAGAAAAAGAACCAGATGAGATAGCGTCAACGTTAATTTTCCTTTGGCTGCCGAGTTTCATAATCGCGCCTTCACCATATCGAGACTGAAGAGAATCTATTAATTCTTCAACGTTCTTAGGTTTAGAGCTTTTCTCTTTTTCTTTCTTTTTTTGAAGCATAATTTTAATTTTCAATTTCCGGTTCCGAATTTCCGGATTGAGTAGTGGTTGTTTCAGTAGTAGGTTTTTTAGAATCTTCGGTTCGGTAAATTTGACGAACCAGTTCATCTTTTCTGCCCAAGGGGCCTTTTATTCCAAAAACTATCGTGTTGAAACCGGGTTCAAGATTAATAATTGTTGAAAAATCACCACTGTCTTCAGGATATACTGGGCTGTCATTAATTGTCAATTGATAGGCAGGATTTACACGGCCTTTAATTGTGTAGGTGGGTACGGTTAAAACAATCCGCTCCTCATTAAAGTTTTGAATGGTAAGCACCCGGGAAATATTAAAACTAAGAAATGCGCGAATTAAAAAGTATGCGATAACAGCAAGGATAACCAGAACAACAATTAAAACTCTTTTGTTTAACCATGAAACGGCGAAGCGATTTTTAGGCAGGTGGTCAGTCCGACCGGAGGTTTTTAACGCTTGATTTTTTTGAAAGTATTGTTCCCAAAATTTATCGCCGTTTATTTCAAGAACATCGGCAATTTTCAGAATGTAACCGTGAAGATATGGGGCTGCCGGCAGTTTCTCAAATTTCTCTTCCAAAATAAAATAAATAAAATGTTCGGGAACGTCGGCTTCCCGGGCAAGTTTTTCAATATCCATGCCCCGGTTTTTCATAACCTCGGCAAGAATTGCGGAAGCGCTATTATTATCGGTGTTTTTCACGGTATTTTTCATTTCTTCTAAATATTTTAAAATCGCAGTAGATCGTTTGTTATTGATTATTCGTCATCGTTTATATATTCATCATCTTCCTTATCTAAATATACTTCACGCGGTTTGGCGCCTCTGGCGGGGCCGATAAGTTCTCGCTCTTCCATTATATCAAGAAGTCGGGCGGCTCGGGCGTAACCGATTCGGAGGCGACGCTGTAAAAGAGAAGCGGAAGCTCTACCATCTTTTCTGATAACTCCAACGGCGTCTTCATAAAGTTCATCTTCTTCTCCATTAAACTCATCAAAATTAATTGATTTGGAATCCGGTTCTTCCTTGTTTTTCCTGAAATCAATTTCGTTTTCTTCGTGTTTATTATTTTTTTCGATGTACCTTGCCACTTTTCCAATCTCTTTTTCAGAAACAAAGGGGCCTTGGATACGGCGGGGTTTTGAATATTCGGCGGAAATAAAAAGAAGATCACCATTTCCTAAAAGTTTCTCAGCGCCACCGGTATCAAGGATAGTGCGGGAATCAACGCCGCTAGCAACCTGCAAGGCAACTCGGGAGGTAATGTTGGCTTTGATAAGACCGGTTATTACTTCAACTGACGGACGCTGAGTAGAAACGACAAGATGAATTCCGACAGCGCGAGACATCTGGGCGAGCCGAATAATAGCGCCTTCCACTTCACGACCGTAAGAAACCATCAAATCGGCTAATTCATCAATGACTATTAATATGTAAGGCATCCTGTCGCCATTTCGTTGGTTAAAACTTTTAATATCTCTCGCCTTGTTATCCAAAAGTATTTCATAACGGCGTTCCATCTCAGTTATTGCCCATTTCAAAACCCCAATTGATTTTTTGTTGTCGGTAATGACCGGCGAAATTAAATGGGGAATACCATTATATACAGAAAGTTCAACTCGCTTGGGGTCAATCATAATCATTTGGAGATGTTCGGGGGAATTTTTGGAAAGAAGGGAAAGAATAAGGGAATGTATAAAAATACTTTTACCTGAGCCGGTACTGCCGGCAATCAAAAGATGGGGCATTTTAGCGAGGTCAGAAAAAATCGGGTCGCCATTTACACCTCGACCTAAGATAAAGGATAGCGGTGAAGATTTTTGAAATTGTTCGTATGAAAGAAGATTTCCAAGCCTAACTACAGCAGCATTCTTATTAGGAATTTCTATTCCAACTAAAGATTTACCAGGAATGGGAGCTTCAATGCGAATTGGGTGAGCGGCTAAGGCTAGGGACAAATCTGAGCCCAAAGCGATAATTCGGGAAAGCTTAATCCCTTCGGCCGGTTTCAAAGTGTAGCGGGTAACCGTAGGTCCAATTTGGACTTCGCCCATTTCAACAGGAATACCAAAACTGTCTAATGTCCTTCTTATTATATTAGCATTGGCTCGAAGGTCGCCGGGGGTTGGCTTGTCGGTTCTGGAAACAAAAAGAGAAAGAGGTGGAGCTTTATAATTATCGTGGCTCCCCCGACCAAACGTGGTAAATTCTTCCTTAGAGCTTTCCTTGTTCGCCATAGCTTCGATGGAGACAGGTTCTTCAACGTCTTCTTCTTTTTCTTCAGCTGGCTCTTTTTCACCTTTAAATTTTTCTCTTGAGTTTTCGTTTTCATCATCCGTTGGAGAAGAAATACCAAATTTGATTTTCTCTTGCTCTGACTTTTTAAACTTTATAGGTTTAATTACTTCTGAAATCCTAAAGGGGCGGTTAATAATAACGAGGAGGGAGGCAACTATAATTGCAAAGGTGATGATAAGAGAAGCAGGCGTCCCGAGTGGTTTTTCAAGAGCTCCAATTATAGTGCCTGTTAACCCCCCGCTCTCGGGAGAAATAATATCCAAAAACCCAAGGCTTGAGATTACAAAAAATAAGACGCCAATAAAGGTGAGCTTCCAGGATTTTCGATTATTAGGAAGAACAAACAAGAAAGCAAGAATAAATGAAGTAATAGGAAGAAGGAAATAACCCAGGCCAAAGAAATTTTTAAAAGCTTGATAAAATTTGTCGCCTAAGGGACCGGCCTGGTCCGCCGCAGCGAGAATAAAAATTATAGCCAGCCCTAAAAAAATAATAATCGAGATATTTTTTTTTACGTCCGGGTGAACATTGGAAAGAACCTGGCTTTTCTCCTTTGAACTTTTTTTCTTTTTTTTCTTAGACATAGATTTTATCCCGTTAGAAACAGGTTGCCTTTAGACAACCGTGTATTATCAGTTTGCCTAGAAAATAATCTTTTGACTTGTGTTATTTGATAATCCATATTTTTAAACCTTGGATAGTTTCTAACGGGATTCATATCTAATACTCAAATTTATTATAAGCAAAGCTTGCAATTTCGTCAGTCGGTAGAAATAAATATGCTTTCAGTATATTTATTTCACCTCCTTCCTTATTATAAGCAAAGCTTGCAATTTCGTCAGTCGGTAGAAATAAATATGCTTTCA
>CAZJVK010000035.1:4740-4962 GCA_964549725.1 uncultured Candidatus Saccharibacteria bacterium
GTATATTTATTTCACCTCCTTCCTTATTATAAAACACCAAAACCAAAAAAGAAACTTTGATAATTGTCAGTTTCAAATAGGATTGACAATTATCTTGGTCTTTGATATAATTCACACAGTTCCGATTTTCTCCAAATTTCTAATTTGGAAAGAAAATCGAGAATCCGCGATATTGTATCTAAATTAAAATTTAGACAATATCGGGAATATTTAAAAACTAAA
>CAZJVK010000036.1:0-4809 GCA_964549725.1 uncultured Candidatus Saccharibacteria bacterium
ATGGTATGCAAGGAAAAAGTATGGAAGATTTTAAGAAAGATTACGGGCACTTAAAATTAAGCGAAAAAATCGCCAGTCCTGCAATACGGAAACTAAATAAAATTAAATTTATTATCATAACTGACAAGGGCAAAGAAAAAGTGAAAGAATTGATAAAGGTTAAATAATATCAAATTACAAAACTTAACTTTAATAAATATGACTGAATTATCACAAAAACAGATAGAGGCAAATAGAGAGAATGCCAAGCTCGGCGGCGATAAAAAATTGATAAAAAAAGAGGACAAAAAAGACAGGATAGAAAGAGCGTTTAAAGTCTTTAGTAAAAGTTTAGAGGCTTCCCATATTGGGATTGAAGAATACATTGATTTGAACGAAAAGAAAAAACTGACTCAAAAAGAAGAAAAAAGACGGGATGAGCTTGCATTGGAAATCGCAAAAGCAAACGGACTTCAAAATGGCATTTGGGTGGCTAATTTGAGTTATGGAAAGTATCATAAGTTTCTTTCTACCACACGGAGTAATTTGGTAAAAGAATATGACTGCAAAACGCCTCTGGAACTTATGCTGGTTGATAGAATTGTGGCTAATTACTGGCGTTCAATGAAATTGGATATGACGCTCCACCACCTTATAGAAACAGAGGATGGCGGCTACACCTTTAATGATTCAAAAATGAATATTATAAGAGAGTTAAGTAAAGGATTGGAATCTGCCAGTCGGCAATTAAATACGAGCATACTTCTCCTGAAAGAACTGAAACAACCGAAACTAAATGTTAAAGTAAATACTGAAAACGCCTTTATAGGGCAGAATCAACAATTTAATGTGAACAAACAAAATAAGCAACAACAAAGTGAAATCATTGAACCCAAATAATTTAGGACTTTTAGTTGAGGAGTGTCAAAAAATAAAAATCTCGGATTTTCTCAGAAAATGCAGAGGTGAATTAAAAGAAGCTATTATAAAATCAGAGCTGGAAATATTGGGATTGAAGATAGAATTAACTACATCAACAACCTGCTACAATGGAGTCCGTTTTTGGTTTAAATGTCCTTTATGCGGTCGGCGTGTCGGAGTTTTATTCAAACACCCATTAACCAATGTAATTGGATGCAGACATTGCCTAAAACTTGACTACCGCAAAAGAAGGTATAAGGGTATGATTGAGGGAGAAAAATTTGCTTGACAATTAGATTTGATGTATAATAAAGATGTTATCCCAGTGTCAAAAATCCGTGAGATTTTTTATTAGTTTCTGCCCTTTAAGAGGCGGTCTGCCAGAAACTAATCCTCACGGAGAAGCAACTGGGATAACCAGACCGTCCCTTTAAGTTTATGAAACAAGAAATGAATAAAATTAAATACTTCCTTTATGCCAGAAAGTCATCGGAGAGCGAGGATAGACAGGTTCAATCTATTGACGACCAAGTTAATCGGTTAAAACAGCTTGCTACTGATTTGAATTTGGATATTAAAAAAATCTATACCGAAGCAAAAACAGCCAAGAAGCCGAACAACCGTCCTCTGTTTGATGAAATGCTAAAACGAATTGAAAATGGCGAAGCCGATGGGATTTTGTGTTGGCAAATAAATCGTTTATCCAGAAATCCAATTGATAGCGGTAAATTAAGCTGGCTACTGCAACAAGGAATACTCAAATCAATTCAAACAATAGACCGACAATATCTTCCAGACGATAATGTGTTACTCTTTAGCGTTGAAAGCGGCGTTGCCAATCAATACATTTTGGATTTAAGTAAAAACACAAAACGAGGGTTACAAAGTAAGTTAGACAAAGGATGGCAAAATGGCGTAGCACCACTCGGCTATCTCAACGACAAAGAAAACAAAATTATTATCAAAGACCCAGAGCGTTTTAATCTTGTCAGAAAAATGTGGGACTTAATGCTTACAGGCAACTATACGCCACCGAAGATTTTGGATATTGCAAATAAAGAGTGGGGCTTTAGGACAAGAAAGTTCAAGAGAATAGGCGGAAATGAATTATCAAGAAGCGGCATTTATAAAATTTTTACGAGTTTGTTTTATGCAGGGACGATTGAAAATAGCGGACTTCAATATGAAGGAAAGCACGAGCGGATGATTACGCTTGAAGAATATGACCGAGTGCAAATGCTTCTTGGCAGAAAAGGCAAATCGAGACCCAAGCACCACGAGTTTGCTTTCACGGGGTCTATACGGTGTGGGGTGTGTGGTTGTCTCTACACGGCTGAAACCAAGAAGAAACTCCTTAAGTCGGGAGAAATACGGGAGCATACCTATTATCACTGCACAAGAAAAACGAAAAGGATAAAATGTAATCAACGCAAAAATATACCAGTGAACGCTTTGGAGATAATGATTGAAAAAGAGATTGAAAAATATACTATCCTGCCAGAGTTCTTGCAGTGGGCGTTAGAAGGACTGAATAAAAAGAACGATACCGAGATTGAAGATAGGACAAAAGTTTATGAAATGCGGCACAAATCTTTGGTGGAAACGCAAAAGGAACTGGATGAACTTACCAAGATGAGATACCGCCAACTTATTGATGACGAAACTTTTATCAAAGAGAAAAACACGCTCCAGAGCAAGATTGCTCAATTCAAAGAAAACCTACGACAGACCGAGACACGAGCCGAGAAATGGCTTGAGCTTACTGAAAAAACATTTAGCTTTGCCGCTTACGCCCGTAAAGCGTTTTTGATGGCGAAAGGAAAAGCAGGGTTAGAACTGAAGAAGGAAATCTTACTGGCGTTAGGAAAAGTGCCGATTATTAAAGACGAAAAACTATCTATTGAGCCGAATGAATGGTTTGCCGAGATAGGAAATGGCTATCCTGCGTTAGAGAAAGAATACTTAAGGTTAGAACCGACAAAAATGCCGATGAATAAAGCAAAAACAGAGGCTCTTGCCTCTGTTCGTGCACACTGGCTCCGGGGGCCGGATTCGAACCGGCAACCTAGTGCTTAACAGGCACCCGCGCTACCATTGCGCCACCCCGGAATACATGTATTATACTAACTTTCGGCGCTAAAACAAGAGTAAAAAGTTGCAATCTTCTAAAAATTTTGTAAAATACAAGAGTAACCGCCCGCGAACAAAACTCGCGCGCGGGGTACAATTACCCCCCGTAGCTCAATTTGGCAGAGCAGTTGCCTTTTAAGCAATTTGTTTTAGGTTCAAGTCCTAACGGGGGGACAATGAAAAAATCTCTCACCTATATTTGGTGAGAGATTTTCATTAACCATTAATTACAACCCCAAGTGAGGAGAAAGATAGAAAACTTGTTTTTCAATCTTTTCCGAACGCAGGGAGATGCAAACTCTGTTTATAAATTTATTTTTTCTTTTTCCGAAGAAAAGTTGGAATATCCCAAGGATTTGAGTTAGAATCCTTGCTTTTCGGTTTCAATGGTTTTTTTATTTCTCCTAATTCATTTTCTAATTTCTCCTCTTCTGTTTCTAACGGATTGATTTCCATTTCCTTTCTCCTTTTTTGATTACTAAAAAGTTGAGGCACGCCAAAAGAACCGTCTCCCGGTTCCATTGTCCTGTTAAATCCAGCGGCGATAACCGTAACCTTAATCGCGCCATCTCTTAAACTTTGGTCATGAGAAGCGCCAAAAATAACTTCGGCATCAGGGTCAACTTTTGAAGAAATCGCTTTGGCAATATCATTAACCTCCAGCATTTTAAGGTCTCTGCTTCCGGCAACCAAGAAAAGGACTTTCTTAGCGCCCTCAATTGTTGTTTCAAGAAGCGGTGAATTTATTGCCTGCTCAACCGCCTTAGCACTCCTATCCTGTCCTTTAGCCACACCAACTCCTATCATGCTTGTTCCCATATCCCGAAGAACTGCTTCAATGTCCGAGAAATCAACATTAATAATTCCAGACGTATTAATTAAATCAGTAATCGCTTCCACCCCGCTCCGGAGAACATCGTCAACATAAGCGAAAGCTTTAATAATTGACGTGTCTTTACTAATCACCAAAAATATCCGCTCGTTGGGCACCACCACTAAAGCGTCAACATTGTCTCTTATCTTATTAATCGCCTCTTGGGCAATTGCCATCCGCTTGGAACCTTCAAATTTAAAAGGTTTGGTAATAATGCCAATAGTAAGAATTCCTTCCCGTTTTGCAATCTCCGCAATTACCGGCGCCGCTCCGCTACCGGTGCCACCGCCAAAACCGGCAGTTATAAAAACAATATCAGCTCCCTTGACAACCTCCCCTATCTCAGAACGATTCTCCTCAATCGCCTGCTTGCCAATATTCGGATTCATTCCGGCCCCAAGGCCCTTGGTAAGCGCCTTGCCAATGTAAATTTTCCTGTGAACTGAAGCTATATTCAAATCCTGAGCATCGGTGTTCACCGCAATATATTCCACCCCTTTCATTCTCCCTTTCTCTTTCATCCGAGTGACAATGTTTCCGCCAGCGCCTCCAACACCGATTACTTTCACCTGGGTTATTCCTTCATTGATCTTCTTTCTTGACGCGCTTCGCTGAAATTTCTGGCTTTTTTTTGGAAACCCGCCTTTACTCACGGCTTGTTTTTGAGAGCTTATTTTCTTTTTCTTTTCTTTCTCATTATCCTTTTCTCTTGCTTTACCGCTTTCATGCGTTTTCATATGAGCTCCCAGGTTATAAAAAAGCTTATTACACTTAGGACATCGCTTCCTCTTTTTCTTTTTAGGTTTATTAGCCATATATTAATAATTAACGATTATTGGAAAATAGTCAAAGTCAATATTGATTAAATGCTTTAAAAACAAATTTTGCTTATCACAAGGAAGGTG
>CAZJVK010000037.1:0-4794 GCA_964549725.1 uncultured Candidatus Saccharibacteria bacterium
ATTCATAGCTTCCTCTCTTTGTAAGCCATTTCTTGTTTTGGCGAACAAGAAGTTCTCGGGCTCTGTCAGGTTCAGCCATTACTTCTTTAACTATTTTTTCAAGACGAACAGCTTGCGAAGCCTTAATAAGAATCACATCGCCCTCCTTTATCTCATTCTGTAAAAACTTTCCAGCCTCACTTGCTTTTCCAAAGTGATGGATATTATTTTTAGTCATACCAATATCTCCGGCAGTTTTGGATATAAATTTACTACGCATACCAATAGTTATTAAAACATCAACGAATTTCCCAGCCAGTTGACCAACTTTTTCATGGGCTTCGGCGGTATATTTACCAATTTCCAACATATCACCCAGTACCGCTATTTTACGTTTCGCTTTTAAATCTTTCAGGGTACAGAGAGCCGCTTCGGTGGCAAGCGGCGCGGCATTATATGTGTCGTCAATAATCCAGCTATTTTTAATACCCTTCAAAATTTTCATACGCCCCGGTGGTGTATAATAACCGGCCAGAGTTTCAGAAATTGTCACTAAATTAATACCAAACACCAAACCAACCAAAGCGGCGGCGGCCGAAGTATAACCCTTAGTCTTGCCTAAAATATTTTCTAAATGGACAGGAATGAAACTGCCGCCATAGTTTAATTTAAAACTCACCGCTGCTGTTCTTTTAGAAAATATAGTTTTAAAAGTGGTAATCCTCATATCGGCTTTTTCGGTAAAACCGAATGTGATAACCTGTGCTCGAGTTCGATCTTTTATTTTATAAATAGCAATATCGTCGGCGTTTAAAATTGCAAATCCGGTAGCGGGAAGCTGGTTTATTAATTTTGCTTTTTCTTTTAATAATTGTTCTTTGCCGGCAAAATACTCAATATGAACGGGGATTTTTCCGATTGCTGTTATTACTCCCACCTGAGGCCGGGCAATTTCCAATAAATATTTCATATCTCCCGGTCTATCAATACCGTATTCAAGCACTAAAATTTCAGGATATGAACGCTTTTTAAAAATAATTTGAACAATACCGAAAAGAATAACCTTCAACCAGAAAAAATATCCGCCAATCTCTTGCCAATTACCAATTATAGCAAGGGGAAATCCTAATTCATTATTAAAACTCTTAGCCGAAGCCCTTACTCGAAATTTGTGAGAAAGAACTTTCTCCACCGCTATTTTAGTGGAGGTTTTACCAACATTGCCGGTAATACCAACAATTTTCGGATTATAACGCCAGAGGGTGGCTTTGGCTAATGTTTTTAGTAATCTTTTTAATTTTTTAAGGAAAAAAGTTTTCATATCATCAGTTTCTTTGTTATTTGGAACTTTCTTCCAAATTGTCCGGCGGAATTCGATAGTAATTCAAAACAAACTGAGCCAGTTCCCGAAAAGCCGGGACGACGGTATAACCGGCTAAAACAACATCCGGTTTATCAAGTTTTATTAAAATCACGAAACGCGGAGCTGAAACCGGAGCAAAACCTACAAAGGTATGGATGTATTGCTCGGTGTAACCACCCTTCTCGAAATCCGGCACTTGTGCTGTGCCGGTCTTGCCGGCTATTTTAAAACTCGGAATAGCGGCTATCCTAGCTTTGCTAACGGCTGATTCCATCATCCCGGCAACCTGCTTAGCCGTTTCTTCTTCAATCACTCTCTGTTTTATATACGGCTCTTCCTTTTTATTAACGTAAGGCCTCATTAAAAGTCCGCCATTGGCAATAGCTGAATAGGAGGTAATAAGTTGAATGGGAGTAACTGATATCCCCTGGCCGAAAGCGGCGGTGGCAAAATCAATTTCCCGAGCATAGGGATTAGTGAGATTTTTAAAACTTCCTCTCACTTCATTCAGAAAATCAATATCGGTTTTTTCGCCAAATCCATACCTCCTCAAATAATTTACAAATTCCTGCCGGCCGATTTGTTGTCCGGCATAGACGGCGCCGGTGTTTATTGAACGCTCAATCACCTGCGTCATACTAGTTTCTCCATACGCTCTGTAATCCCAATTAGTTATGGTTTCTCCATTTAAAGTAACGCTGCCAGTATCATTGTAGGTGGTCTGGGGAGTAATAACTCCAAGATTAATACCCATTGACATCGTCAAAGGTTTAAAAACTGAACCGGGTTCATAAACGTATTGGACAGAAGAATTCATAAAATTCTGCGTTGGGTATTCACTATAATGATTAGGATTGAAATCGGGTAGATTTGCCATTGCTAAAATCTCTCCGGTTTTGGGATTTTGGATAATAATTGAACCGCCAGTTGCATTGTGTTCCTCAACAAGTTTTCGAAGCATACTTTCAGATTCAGTCTGAAGATCGCGGTCAATGGTTAATTCAACATCATTGCCATTTTTAAGGGTTTCGTTATATTTAGCTTCTGCGCCATAAAGACCGGTTGGTTCTTTATAGTTTTCATTTAATCCAACATACCCCAAAACATGAGAAGCGAGCTTATTGGAAGGATAATTACGGTATTGTTTGCTACTGATATAAATATCATCAAGTTTCAAATCATTAATACCGTCAATCTGCTCATTGGTAGCTTTATCAACCAGAAGAGAAAAAAGGGCATCCGGATTATTAATATCCTCAATTATTTCTGCCTTGGGTGTATCAATTATTTGGGAAAGTTTCTCGGCTGTGTCTTCAATATTTTCAATCTCCTTAGGAACAGCATAGATTATAGGATAGTCTTTATTTAAAGCGGCTTGGATCTTGTTTTGGTTGCGATCGGTTAAAAAAATTTCGCCCCGGCGGAGCTTAAGTTCCTTTGCATAAGCATCTTGGGCTTGAACTCTCTTGAGGTAGTAGTCGCCATTATTAATCTGTAAATTATACAGATTAGCTCCAATTGTGGAGAATAATAAGAAAAAAACTGAAATTAATATGAAGAATCTGAAACCCATTGATTAATATTCATATAATCCGGATTACGTTCAAGAATCAAACCATATTTTTCGGCTATCGTTTCAAATTTGGCAGAACTAATCGTTTGGTAAAAATTATTTTTAATATCGGCATTAAGAGTTTCTAACTGGGTAATCTGCTGTTCCATTTCTCTAATTTGATAACGATTCTCCGCGATGGCATTATACTGGGAAATATAAAAGGCGCCTCCTATTACGATAAGCAGAAGAAGCTGGATTAAGAAAACCAGATTGTTTTTATCTCCTTTAATTTTAAGAAAAGTCATAAATTAGTATTAAATATTTAGTGTCAAGAAATTTGAATTGCTCTTAATTTGGCCGACCTTGCTCTGTTATTTTGACTAATCTCTTTTCGGGTGGGAGTAATTGGTTTTTTGGTGAGAAGTCGGGTGCCGGATTCTGAGAGTTTTTTAAAGGCTTTTTTAACAATTCTGTCTTCTAAGGAATTAAAGGTGATTACGGCAACCCGACCTCCTTTGGCAACAGCTTGAGGAATAAGACTCATAGCTTTTTTTAAATCTTCCGGTTCTCTATTTATAAAATTTCGAAGAGCGAGAAATGTTCTGGCTTCTGGGCGTTTTTTAGGCGGATAGTTTGCGGGAAGTGATTCTCTTATTGCTTCAACAAGTTCCTTGGTAGTTCGTAAAGGTTTCTTCTGCCGTTTTCTGACAATGCCATTCGCGATTCTATCAGCAAACCTTTCCTCTCCATACTCCCTTAAAATTTCAGAAAGTTTTTTGCGGTCATATTCGTTAACAACTCTTGCGGCAGTTAACTTTCTGACATCCCCGTCATATCGCATAATTAAAGGTTCGTCTTGGTCATAACTAAAACCTCTGCCGGAAAAAATTTGATCAGAGGAAAATCCTAAATCAAGAAAAAAACAGTTCGGTTTTCCAAAAGTCCAGTTTTTAGACATTTTTTCTAAAACCTCAACGAAGTTGGCCACAATCATGACTATCTCTGTTTTCTCTATTTCGTTCTCCTGAGTATAATTCACAAGAATATCTTCGGCTTTCTTGGCTGATTGGTCATCCCTATCAACACCAAGAAATAAACCATTAGGGGAAATTCGTTTCAAAGCTTCGGTAGCATGACCGGCAAGGCCTAATGTGCCGTCAACAAAGAATTCACCGGGTTGGGGTTTTAATATTTCAAATACTTCTTTTAAAAGAACTGGTTTATGGTTATTAGTCGGAAAACTCATTTTAAATTCCTAATTCTGAAAGTTTTTCAGCAATATCTTCAGAGGATTTCTCGGTTTCCGCTTTGTACTTCGCCCATTTCTCCTTATTCCATATCTCAACGCGATTATATAAACCGGCTACAATCACTTCTTTTCCAAGACCGGCATATTCACGAAGATAATTTGGGATAAGAGCTCGACCCTGAACATCAATATTTAGGTCAACGGCTCCGGCAAGCATTAATCGAACAAAAGCCCTTGAGTTTGCTTGAGCCAAAGGAAGGGACGTTATTTTTTCTACCAACAATTCCCACCCTTTTGGTTCAAAAACAAAAAGACATTTATCAAGCCCGCGGGTAATAATAATGCCGTCAGAAAATTTACTGCGAAACTTGGCGGGAATTGATACGCGGCCTTTTTGGTCAAGAACATGTTGAAATTCACCTAAAAGCATATTTTTCTTAATTAATAAACCTGACAAGTTTTTAAAAATGGTTTATCCACAGAAACAGGTTTTATCCACAGAATTATCCACATCTCCCCACTTCTATTACCTATTGTACCACTGAGGTTTATGAAGTCAAAATAAAAAACCAGCCTGGACTGGTCTTATAAATCCCTTTATTAAGCGAAAAGGCGCGCTATCAGTACTAAGTTATCAACAGAATTTAA
>CAZJVK010000038.1:0-4719 GCA_964549725.1 uncultured Candidatus Saccharibacteria bacterium
TTCAGCAAATCTTGGAGTGCCAAAGAATGAATAAATCATAGTACCTTTATTATACATTAAAACTTATAAGTATGCGGACTGGCTAAGTGGTATAAAAATAGGGTATAATTTAAGCATGGTTAAGTGTAAGTTGTGCAACAAAGAATATAAAGTTATCACTAATACTCACCTTAAAAGGCGGCACCGGATAACACTGAAAGAATATTCAAAAAAGTTTGGAAGCGAAGGAATGGGTTTTTTAATTTTGCCCAATAATTTACCTAAAAATGATTTACGCTATAAAAAATGGCGAGAGAGTTTAAAAAACAGACCCGAACCATGGAATAAAGGAGAGACAAAAGAAACTCATCCAAGTGTAGCGAAAATATCTAAAACTTTTAAAGAAAAAGGGGTTAATAATTTTAAAGGATGGAATAAAAAGAGGGTTAATAATATTAATTACAATACCCCTCCTAAAAATGGCGATACAGCGGAATTAATCGGAGTTATTTGGGGTGATGGAAATATATATCAGCATAAGAGAACCCAAGGATTAAAAATAGCGTCTAATTCCAACAACAAAGGTTTCATAAAAAGATATTGTTGTCTTGTTGAAAAAACTTTTAATAAGGTACCTAGTACTTATGCTTTTAAAAAAAGTTATTGTACGCATATAGTTCTATACGAAAAGAAGATAAGTGAAAGATTGGGTATACCAACTGGAAACAGAAATAATATTAAAAATAGAATTCCTAATTGGGTAAATAAAAATGATGGGTACATAATAAGGTTACTAAGAGGATTATATGAAGCAGAAGGGTCTTTTAGTGTACACAAACCTACCTACACATATAAGTTTGAATTTTCAAATAAAAATGATTCATTATTAAGTATAGTTTATAACTCGTTAAAAAGACTTGGATTTCATCCCCATGAAAGCAAATACAAAGTGCAGATATCAAGAAAAAGTGAGGTTTATACTTGTAAAGAGTTGATAAAGTTTAGAAAATATGATTAACTAAACATCAGATTGCCGGGTGTTGGTAATGGTAGCCGGCGAGCCTCTGGAGCTCGAAATCCAGGTTCGAATCCTGGCCCGGCAGCTCTTCGTTATTTCATTCCTCAGAGCCTTTTGGGGGGTGTTGAACACCCCCCTGATTGGGTTTTACCCCCCGCGCGGAGGGTTTTGCTTTTATTTAAGGCGATGTTTCAATTTCCTACTTTCCAACACCAATTTATAGAACTTTATAAGGCTTTTATATTTGACAAACTTTATAAAGTTTTATAAAGTTATAATATATGACCATAGCTGAAAAATTAAAAATAATCCAAAGTCTTTCCGGATTAACCCAAGAAAAATTAGCTAAAAAGCTTGGGGTGTCTTTTGTTACTTTTAATAGTTGGATTAATAAAAGGTCAAAGCCCCACCGAAAATCCGAGGGAAATATTAATAATTTATATTTTAAATACACAGGCCAAAAAATCGTCCCCGACGATCCTTTAAGTGCAAAGAAGCAAATAATACTAAGAAAGTCCAAAGAACATAAAAATATCTTAAGGGAGATTGTAAAAAGTCCTGATATTTATGATCAGTTTATGCTGTCGTTTACTTATCACACAAACAGAATTGAGGGCAACACTTTAACAGAAGATGAAACTAAGGCAATTTTATTTGATAATGTCGCTTTATCAAATAAAAATATTATTGAACAATTGGAGGTAAAAAATCATCAGACTGCTTGGCGTTATTTATTAGATTGTCTTACTAAATCCGCATTTAGTATAAGCGAGAATCTGATTTTGAAACTCCATGGTATTTTAATAAATAGTATTAAAGATGACGCTGGCTCTTATAGAAAGCATCAAGTTCGCATCGTTGGTTCTTATGTGCCGACAGCTAACTATTTGAAAGTATCTCAATCAATGAAAAAAATAGTTAAAGATATTAATCGGCAGAATAAGGATATTATTAGTCAAATTGCTAAAACGCACAGTCAATTTGAACAAGTCCATCCTTTTTCTGACGGCAATGGCAGAATAGGACGGTTAATTATACAAGGGATGTTGTTACTAAAGAATTTTCCTCCAGCTATTATTAAGCAAGACAAAAAACGGCTATATAATTCTTATCTAAAAAAATCCCAGCTTAAGGAAGATTTTGTACCCTTAGAAGATTTTATTTGCGATTCAGTTTTAGAGGGTTTCAAGATTTTGGAAAGGTTTTAGACCTCGTTCAGCGGGGTTCCAGACCGAGACGGTTCAATTCCCTGCCCGGCAGCTATCTCTCGTTAAAACTCCAGAATGACTATTTCTATGAAAATTATTAATCTTGGGATGTTGAACATCCCAAGATTGGTTTTTACCTGCTGATAATAAGGACCATTCCATCCTTCATATGTTTTCTAACATTTTAGATTACAAACATTAAATAACAAAAGAAATTAATCAAACTTTCTCATATTGATTAATTTTTTCGCGTTGATTTTTTGACAAATTCAATTTTTCGCCTTGGAGACCACTCTGGGTGCGAGTTCCCAGCGTCTGATTTTAGGGGACTGTCCCCAAGGGTGTTCAAACTGGGGGGTGTTGAACACCCCCTCAATTTAATCAAAGTAGGTTTTTGTTTTATACTAAAAGCAATGACAAAGAAAATTCATATCGGCACCTCCGGATGGTCATACGACTGGGATAATTTCTATAAAAACACAGCTAAAGGAAAACAGTTGGGGTTTTACAGTTCCCAATTTGAAACCGTGGAGGTAAATTACTCTTTTTATCGCCTTCCTCGCCGAAGCACCCTGAAAAAATGGCGGGAGGAAACTCCGGATGGTTTTTTGTTTTCGGCAAAACTCTCCCGGTATATCACTCACATTAAACGGCTTAAAAGTTCAAAAACCGCCTTCCGGAAATTTTTAAGAAGAGTTAGCGTCTTAAAAGAAAAGCTGGGACCAATTCTTGTTCAGTTGCCGCCGAATTTTAAAGTGGATACAGAACGGCTGGATAAATTTCTAAAAGACATTAAGGGTAATATGTCATCAAAAACTCTTTTCCGATTGGCGATAGAACCAAGAAATGAAAGCTGGTTTAAAAAAGAATCGCTTGATATCCTTAAAAAACACAATGCGGCGCTTGTGTTTTCAGATGGGGAGAAATTTCCATATCCGGTTGATGAACCCATCACAACTAATTTTGTATACATACGGCTTCACGGCCCTGCAAAAATATATGATTCAAAATATAAAGAGAAGGATTTAGAAAAATGGAGGGATAAAATAAAAAGATGGCGGGATAAAAATCTTGAAGTGTACGTATATTTTGATAATGACGCTCACGGATACGCTCCGGAGAACGCCTTTAAATTAGTCGGTTGTTTATAACCCAACTCTTAATTTTGGGATGTCGCCCCGATAGAAATTCACGGATATGCAAGCATATCCTAATTCTATCGGGACAGGCACATCCTGAAGGCCCAGTGAAACTTAAGTCAAATGATGGGTGTTCAACACCCATCAGAGTAAGATGATTCCAATATTCATTCAGGAAACATATCCAGAATTAAGCCGCCCCAGGTGAAATTCTTTGCGCCTAATCCCCCGCCTGTTTCCGGATTAAAGTATTCCCGAAAACCTGATTTCTTGAGAAGCTCAACGCTCTGCTGACGAATATCCTCGGCAACTTCTTCAAAACCCTTGTAGTTCAAAAGGCCTTGGTAAATAATCCAATTTATGGCAATCCAAACAGGTCCCCGCCAATAATGCTCCGGGTCGTATGAAGGTTCGCTTTTAGAAACGGTGGGAAGCATATACTTGGTTTTAAACTCATCTTTGTTAAGAAGATAATTTTTGACTACAAATTCAGCTTCTTCCTGAGTTGGAACTTTAGCAAAAAGCGGGGCGAAAATAGCCCAGGTCTTCACTTTTATTTTTGTGTAATACTTGCCTTCGGCTGACCAGAACATATCGTGCTCCAAAAGTCGGTCGCGCATAGCATCGGTTACTTCCAACTGCTGTTTATAAAAATAAATAGCATTATCTTTATGGCCGAGTTCCTCGGCAATCTTGCCTAAAAATCCCAAACTATGAATTAAAATACTGTTAAACGGCACGTCTTTAACCCAAAAGAACTCTCTCATACAAAACGGGGCGTCAAAGTTGCAGAGCTTATTTTTTTCAACAAGCTCCCGGCGTTTTTGAAAATTCTCATCGCGGTTATGCTTCGGAGGAAGACCGACTAATTCATCAAATCGGGGCGAGTTATCCTCGCCCGACTCATCCGGATTAATAATCCCGACCAGATGATTATGGCGAGGGTCCCGTTCATTTAGAAGAAAATTGTAGTAGTGGTAAAGACTGGGATAAATTTCCTTAAGAAAACTCTTGTCTTTGTCCTTTTCATAAACTTTCCAGACAGCGTAAGCCAGAAAAGGCGGCTGAGTAATACTGCTTGTCCTCTCTTTACCCCAATCAATCTGAGTTGGGTCTTTCTTTTCCCAGTAGGTTATATGGGGAATAAGACCATTTTCAAATTGGTGAGAAACAAGAGAACGAAGTTCGGCTTTAGCAAATGAAGTGTCGTAGTGGGAAAGTATAATGGCATGGAAACAAGAATCCCAAAGCCATTGGTAAGGGTAAGAGCTGGGGGAAGGAACAGTATATTGATGGCCGTCGGTGCTCCGCCGATTGTCTTTCAAAAGTTCAACTGCTTCTTCTTTAAGTTTTTTGATGTCTTGATTGGTAATTT
>CAZJVK010000039.1:0-4583 GCA_964549725.1 uncultured Candidatus Saccharibacteria bacterium
AGATTTCAATTTTTTCCTCATTTGCCGCGGTAAGTACGGGGTGCTCATAATTGTGGTGAAATTTTCATCGCTCTTATGAGCTCTAAAATTTCAACAATTATGGCAAAAGTACCGAAAAAGAATATTGAATCAGTTTTAGTGGATATTAAAAAACGGGATTTTAATTATGAAAAGTCCCGAGAGTTTTTAAACTTAAATCTTCGTAGAATCGCCGGTGGATATAATAAAGGCGGTGGAGTTCCTTGGGGTAAAATTTTGAAATGGGGTGTTGGGCTCGTGGTATTTATCTTGATTTTATTGGGTGCTTTCGCGGTAGTAAATGTAAAAAGTGCCAAGGTAGCTTTAGAGGCTAAAGGAGAAACAATTTCAGAGAATTTTTTCCGGTCGTTTGAATTAATAAAAAAGTTTGAACCGGGAAAAGCCCAAGTCTCACTTCAAAAGAGTAAAGAGAAATTACAAGAGATAGATCAATTTATTTACAATAATCCCAAGAATTTTGTTTTGAGCGCAGGTTTTAAATTTATTCCATTTCTTAAAGATGTCGGTGGATTTTTGAAGCAGATTACCCGATTTAACATTAACCTTATTCGGTTTTCGGCGCTTGTTTCTGAAATACAATACAATGGCTTTGTATATTTTCAAAATGATGGAGCGAGATTTTTGGAGCTTATAGAGCAAAGCCGGGAACTGGTTAAACAAGTAAGATTAGACGCTGAGGTTTTGCGGAATAGCGCAAGCGATATTAATAAATTTACATATTTTGACCGGGCGGGGGAATTTCTAAAAGAAAACTACTTCGCGTATAGTAATGACCTTTATGTTGTTGAAGATTTTCTAACCGGGGTAATTAACCTTTTTGATTCGGAGGAGCCTTGCCGCATACTTTTAATGTTCCAAAATTCGTCTGAACTTCGGCCGGCCGGCGGTTTTTTGGGTAGTTACGGGGAATTAGTAGTTCAAGGAGGACAGATGAAAGAACTTGTGGTTGAAGATATATATTGGCCGGATCACCCGATGAACTTTGATGAAAAATATATTGCCCCGGAACCTTTGCAGCGAGTTACCAAAGACTGGGGCGCCAGAGACGCTAATTGGTTCTTTAACTTTCCGACCTCAGCCGAGACAACTATGAATATGCTTGAAGATTCGAAGATATATAAAGAAAATAATGTTCAATTTAAAGGAGTGATTGGAATAGGCGTGAATGTTTTAGCAACGATTATGAAATATGTCGGGCCGATTGAACTTGAAGAATATGGACTGACAGTTAATTATGAAAACTTCTTAGCCGAGCTCCAACGCGAAGTTGAGACCGGCAAGGATAAACAAGCCGGCGAGAATCCCAAGAAAATTCTAACAGTCTTAGCTCCAAAGATTTTAGAGCGGTTTGAAGGTTTGAGTGATGAAGATACAAAGGAACTAATTGAAGATTTGGGAGAACATATTAAAAACAAGGATATTATGTTCTACGCCCAAGACAAGCAGATTAATAATCTTTTTAGAAAATATGACATAGCCGGGGAAGTGTATACCCCTCCGGATGGTTTTTGGGGCAGTTATTTAGCGGTTGTAAATGCCAATATAGCCGGTGGAAAAAGCGACGCTTTTGTTAATCAAAGTATTAATCTTTGGCTTAACGTTAATACTGAAGGCGGCGTACTCGGAGATATTAATATTGCCCGGGAGCATAACGGTGAAAACCAGGAAGATTTATGGTATCGGGAGAGCAATAAGGATTATATTAAAATATTCACTAATTCCGGTTCAAATTTGATTTTCTCAAGTGGTGGTGACGAACGCTATGAAATAACGGAAGAATATGATGATTCATATGAAAAACTTGAGGCCCTCCGAGAAATTGAGGAGACTAAAATTTATAATAAAACCTATAATATCTGGACAACAAATGAATTCGGCAAGCAAGCTTTTGCAACTTGGCTTTTAACCGAAGCCGGTGAGAGGAGTAATTTGGAGATTCAATATGAGAATCCAACCTTACAAAACTTCAATCTTCAGTCGGGTAAGAAATTTCAATTTGTGTTTGATAAACAATCCGGTTCGGACACCGGCCTTAACTTGAAAATCAGCGCCCCATTGGGTTATATCTGGGAGGAGTCGGGTTCATCAATGTATAAATACGAGACAGACAATCCATCAAAGAGATTAACAGTTGACCTTACCTTGAAGAATCAGTTTGAGGAAGAGGTGATAAAAGAGTAGAAAACAAGAAAGCAAGAGAGTGCTATTTTTTGATTTATTGTTTAGATATAGTCGTATAATTTTTTGATTTTATGGATAACATACGTAATTTTTGTATAATTGCTCACATTGACCACGGCAAATCAACTTTAGCTGACCGTTTTTTGGAAATAACCGAGACGGTGGATAGCCGAAAGATGAAAGAACAATATTTAGATGGAATGGAATTGGAACGGGAGAGGGGAATTACGATTAAGATGGCTCCGGTTCGTATGGTATACCATACGAACGTGCGGATTAACACGGATGGAAAACGAATTAACACGAATGAACATCAGCGAAAATTAGCTGACAATCGGCGGGAATCCGTAAATCAAGTTGAGTATATTCTCAACTTAATAGATACTCCCGGACATTCCGATTTTTCATATGAAGTTTCCAGGGCTTTAGCGGCGGTTGAGGGCGGTATATTATTAGTTGATGGCAAACAGGGGATTCAAGCTCAAACCCTTTCAAATTTTCGAAGCGCTAAGAAAGCCGGACTCACTCTTTTAGGAGTGATAAATAAAATAGACCTTTTTAAAGATAGAAGTGAGCTTGATAATTTAATAGCTGAAGTGGCCGAACTTTTAGAGATTTCAATGGACGAAGTTTATCTGATTTCAGCTAAGACCGGGGAAGGGATAACTGAACTTTTGGAAGGGGTGGTTCTAAAATTTCCATCTCCAAAACATAGTGAATATGCCGTGGGGAATAATAATTCCCGAGCCCTTGTTTTTGATTCTTTTTATGACAACCACAAAGGGGTAATAGTCAGCGTTCGAGTTTTTGATGGTGAGTTTAAAGATAATCAGGATGCGTGCTTTTTAGCTTTGGAGAACAGATTTAAAATAAAAGAGCTGGGATATTTTTCTCCGGAAATGAAAATGGTTGATAGTTTAAAAACCGGTCAAATTGGGTATATTGCGACCGGCCTTAAAAATCCGGAGAAGGTGAGAATCGGGGATACGATTTCAAATAATAAAAGAGTTGAGCCCCTTCCGGGGTATAAAGAACCAAAGTCAGCTGTTTTTGTTTCTTTTTATCCCGAGGATAAGGATGAATATTCAAACCTGAATAAGAGTTTGGAGAAGTTGAAATTGAATGATTCTTCGTTAACGATTGACGGCGATAGAAATAAGGTTCTGGGCCGGGGTTTTAAAGTTGGTTTTTTAGGCAAACTTCATTATGAAATAACTTCGGAACGTCTCCGTCAGGAATTTGGAATAAATACGATACACACTTTTCCATCGGTAAAATATCGGATAGAGACTAAAAAGAGTAATTGGGAAGAAATTACTCAGCCTGAAGATTTGCCTGAGAATTATGAAAAAATAGAAGAACCGATGATTAAAATTGAAGTTCTTTTACCTTCAAGATTTTTAAATAATCTAATTTCCGTTCAACATCAATTCCGAATGGAAAAAATTGAAGTTTCTACCGCTATTCCCTTAAAATTGTTACCACCGGTCGGTAAATCCCATGAAATGAATCCTGAAGCGAAACAGGTATACCACAAAGCGGGCGGGAATATTTTGGCGTCAGCATATATGCCACTTTCGGAGTTGATAATTGATTTTGATAATGTGTTAAAATCAATAACTGAGGGGTATGCTTCTTTCAGCTACGAGTTAGTTGGATACAAGGAAGTTGACATGGTTAAGGTTGACTTTTTAGTTTCTAAAGAAAGAATACCAGGTATAAGCCGGTTTTTTTTGAAAGAAAACGCAGCGCGGGAAAGTCGGAAAATCACTAAACGCCTTAAAAAATAT
Organism: uncultured Candidatus Saccharibacteria bacterium; assembly: GCA_964549725.1. Classification (GTDB taxonomy): domain Bacteria; phylum Patescibacteriota; class Minisyncoccia; order UBA6257; family GWB1-50-10; genus DATGCT01. The sequence goes on from CAZJVK010000039.1 coordinate 4,011, forward strand.
TTACCAAAACAGCAATATTCCCAACCGATTCAAGCAGTGATAGGCGGTAATATTATTGCTCGGGAGGATATCCCGGCTTTTAGGAAAGATGTCACCGGTCATTTATATGGCGGAGATGTTACTCGGAAGATGAAACTTCGGGAGAAGCAGAAAAAAGGCAAAAAAAAGCTTAAGGAGCGAAGCGGAGCAAAGCTGAACGAAAAAGTATTTAAAGAACTTTTAAAGAGATAACAAGAGAAAATGTCTATTTTTTGGAAAACAATTATCTTTGTAATGATTATTATTCTTTTGGGAACGGGAATATACAAACTTTGGTTGCAGAACAAGGAATTAGAAGACCAAGTTGGTGAGTTTGACGCTATTTTACATGAGATTCAAAATGAAAATAGGCAATTGGAGGCCCGAATAAGTTATTTTCAAAACCCTGAAAATCTTTTGAAAGAAATTAAATCGCAGTTTAATTATCGGGAGCAAGGGGAGGAAATGATAATTATAGTGCCTAGCAAAAACGGAGAAGAGTAAACATTGTATTATTAGTGTGGTTTATGATGACGATATTGGTTATACTTAGTG
>CAZJVK010000040.1:0-4513 GCA_964549725.1 uncultured Candidatus Saccharibacteria bacterium
TTAACGAAGTTTGTCAACCTGTCGAGCAATGTCCTGAAATTCTTTTAAGACAGCCGATTTTTCTTTATCATCATCATTGAGTTTTCGCGCCTTGTCTTTTAAATTAATTTGTTTGTTTTTGAGATATTCAATCTCCAATTGGCGGAGAAGCTCATGCAATTCTTCTTCAATTTCTTTCTCCTTCATACTACCAACTTCACAGGTGGATTTCATTTCTAAAAAGACGGCTTCCTCACTTTTCGGATTATCAATCATCTCTTGATATTTTTTGGGGAACAGTTCCCTATTATCCTTTACTATAGGGAAAAATTGATTATTCGCAAAGGCTAAAATGAGTAAGCGGCAAGAAATAAGATCTACCCGCTCTTCGGGAGTAAGTTTTTCTGCCTCCTCGGGTTCTTTTTCATAAGTTTTACTTTTTTCAATATTTTCAAATTCTGTCCAGAGAGCGATTTCGGAAACACCGGAGTGTTTGGAAAGTTCTTTTAACCAAATATCCTGGTCTATTGAGCTTTTAAACTCTTTTATATTTTGAAGCATCCGACGAATTTTCTTCTTCCGTTCAACTATGTCAATGTCTTGATTTTTAAAAGCGGCTTCAAAAAGATATGTTAAGGCCGGTTTGGCTTCTTGAATAGCTTTTTTTAAAAATTCTGGATTTGTTTCACAAACTTCGGCTGGGTCATTGTATTTACCGAGGTCAACGGCTTTAATATGAAAATCAAACTTCCCAAAAAGGACAATGGCGCGTTCCAAGGCGCGGAGTCCGCCGGTATCATTGTCAAAACTAATAAGAATAGTATCGGCAAGACGTTGCAAGTTTATAAGATGCTGAGTAGTGAGGCTGGTACCGGCAACAGCAACAGCATTTTTAATGCCGGACTGCCAAGCCATAATTACATCCATATACCCTTCAACCAAAAAGGCTGTTTTTGACTTGACGATTTCAGGCTTGGCTTTATTAAGACCATAGAGAAGTTTAGATTTGTTATAGATTCTAGTTTGGGCAGTATTAACATATTTAGGAATATTACTACCCGCTTGAGATAAAATCCTGCCCGAGAATCCCACAACTTTATTAAGCCGATTTTTTAAAGGGAAGATGATTCGACCGCCGAACCGATCTCGGTACAAATTTCTTTCATTTTTATAAGCCAAATCCGCTTTAACCAGATCGTCAATTTTGTATCCTTTGTCCAGGAGATGAACTGTCAACTCATCACCGCCGGGTGAAAAACCCAGTTTAAACTCCTTAATGGTTTCATTTGTAAGGCTTCGTTTTCTAAAATATGCAAGAGCTTCTTTGTTTTTTATAAGTTTTCTAAAAAAGAAGTCTTCGGCATCCTTATTTACGTTATACAGTACATTAAGTTCCTGTTGTTCTCTCTGACTTCCCGCCTGAAGCCTAATACCGGCTTTTTCAGCTAAAAACCGCAACGCTTCCGGAAAATCAAAGTTTTCATAAAGCATCACGAATTTAATAACATCGCCTCCTTCGGAGCACCCGAAACAATGCCAGGATTGGCGTTCGGGAGAAACGATAAAAGAAGGGTCTGTTTCCTGATGAAATGGGCAAAGACCTTTGAAATTTTTACCAGCTTTTTGCAGTTTGATATACGATCCTATTACATCAACAATATCAAGCTTCTCTTTGATTTTTTCTGCATCATTTGAGACCATTGTTTATAGTTTACCCTTCACCCTTTCAAAAATCAAAACCGGGAACCTTTCGGTCCCCACTTCTCGCGCCTCTTTTTTATTAATCTACAGATATTCAACGTTTATAGATGCTAAAAGGCGGTTTTATTAATCTTGGGGAATGCGGATGTTTCCTCTATTATTCTTCTCCCGCCAATTCCTTGGCGATATTATCCGGAATAATAGCGTAATGAGAAAATTCCATATTAAATGTGCCTCGGCCCTGAGTAGCAGAACGAAGTTCTGTAGAATATCCAAAAAGCTCGGCAAGGGGTATTAAAGCCTCTACTACTTTTACTCTTTCCCTTCCTTCCATAGATTTAATTTGTCCCCGTTTGGCGTTAATGCTTCCTGTTACGTCACCTAAAAACTCATCCGGCATAATAACTTGGACTTTCATTATTGGCTCAATAAGTGTTACGCCGGCTTTCTTGGCGGCATCCTGAAAAGCCATAGAACCAGCTATCTTAAAAGCATTATCAGATGAATCAACTTCGTGGAAAGAACCGTCAAAAAGAGTAACTTTGCAGTCGGTAATGGGATAACCGGCATAAAGGCCTTTGCTCATTGCTTCTTTAACTCCTTTTTCAACGGCGGAAATGAATTCATGAGGAATAGCGCCGCTTTTAATCGCGTTGATAAACTCAAAACCGGTTCCTCTTTCTAAAGGCTCAACTTTAATCAAAGCATGGCCGTACTGGCCTCGACCACCGGACTGGCGAATATATTTACCTTCACCCACGGCTTCACTCTTTATAGTTTCTCTATATGTAACTTGAGGGCGTCCTACTTCAACTTCAACCCCAAATTCACGGCGCAGTCGGTCAACGATAACGTTTAAATGAAGTTCGCCCATCCCGGCGATAATAACCTCGTTGGTATCGTGGTCAACGCTTACTTGAAAAGTCGGGTCCTCATCGCCTAATTTTCGAAGGGACACGCCCATTTTCTCTTGGTCAATCTTGGTTTTAGGTTCAACACGAATAGAGATAACCGGGTCGGGAAAAACTATATTCTCAAGAATTATCGGATGGTCGGGGTCAGCTAAAGTATCTCCGGTGGTGGTACTTTTAAGACCAACAATCGCTCCAATATCACCGGCGTGTATTTCATCAATCTCTTCGCGGTGATTAGCATGCATTCGAAGAATTCGGCTAATTCGTTCCTGTTTATTCTCAGTAGTATTTAAAAGATAGCTACCTTTTTTGACAACACCGGAATAAAGGCGGAAATAAGTGAGGTTGCCAATATACGGATCGGAGGCTAATTTAAAAGCTAAAGCGGCTACCGGTTCTTTGTCTTCTGAACGACGTTCCTCTTCTCCATGATCAAAATTAAAACCTTTAACCGGCGGAAGATCGGTCGGGGCCGGCAAATAGTCAACAATGGCGTCTAAAAGAAGTTGAACCCCTTTGTTTTTTAAAGCGCTCCCGGTCATAACGGGAATAATCTCAATGTCTATCACCGCTTTTCGGAGAATGTCTTTAAGTTCATTAAAAGGTATTTCTTTACCATCAAGATATTTTTCAAAAAGTTTCTCATCATTCTCGGCAATTTTTTCAATAAGTTCCTTGCGGGCTTTTTCAACTTCCTCTTTCATATTACTGGGAATTTCTATTTTCTCCATTTCCTCTCCATTCTCACCTTCAAATTTAAAAGCTTCTTGAGTTAAAAGATCAATAACACCCTTAAAATTTTCTTCAGCGCCAATCGGAAGTTGAATTAGAACGGCATTTGAAGACAGGCGTTCCTTAATGAGTTCAAAACTTCTCTTGAAATTAGCGCCAGCCCGGTCCATTTTGTTAATAAAACAAATTCGAGGAACTTTATATTCATCGGCGTAACGCCAGTTAGTTTCGGATTGAGGTTCAACACCGGCTACCCCGTCAAAAACAGCTACCGCACCGTCCAAAATTCTAAGGGAACGTTTTACTTCAACGGTGAAATCAATATGACCGGGAGTGTCAATAATATTAATCTGGTGCTCATGTTTATCTTTAATACTATCCAGTTTGTCGGTATCGGTAACACCAACCCGATAGTAGGACGGCGTCCAGAAACAAGTTGTAGCGGCTGAGGTTATGGTAATACCGCGCTCACGTTCCTGTTCCATCCAATCCATTATCGCTTTCCCTTCATGAACTTCGCCCATTTTATGGGAAATACCGGTATAAAAAAGTATCCGCTCGGTAACGGTTGTCTTACCAGCGTCAATATGAGCAATAATGCCTATATCGCGCACTCTTTCTATTGAATACTGTTTGGGCATAAATTAAATAAAGTATAAACACCTGCCATAGTAAGGTCTACTACAGTTTTATTATATTTCAATGATTAACGACGACGAAGGAACGAGGCGAAAGCGCGATTAGCTTCAGCCATACGGTGCATATTTTGCTTTTTCTTAATGGCATCACCTTCATTATTAAAGGTAACAACTAACTCTTTGGCTAGTCGTTCACTTATAGGCGCGCCGGACTTAGAACGGGCGGCTTCGAGAATCCAGTTACAGGCAAGATAAAATTTTCTTTCCGGCCTTACTTCTCTTGGGATTTGATAATTAGCTCCGCCAATCCTCCGAGAAATTACTTCTACTCGAGGAGTGGCGTTACGAATCGCCTCTTCAAAAACCTCAATTGGGTCTTTTTTAGTGGTTTTTTTAATTTCATCAAAGGCATCATACAAAATATGCTCGGCAATACTTTTTTTGCCACCACACATAAGATAATTTATAAACCGGGCTACATCAATACGCCCGTATTTAAAATCAGGTTTGTGTTCTCTTTTTTTGTAATAGTTTGGTTTTCTCATGCCA
>CAZJVK010000041.1:0-4388 GCA_964549725.1 uncultured Candidatus Saccharibacteria bacterium
CTTACAGATAAATTATTTTTTGTACTAATTATGGGAACTGGGCCCGTATTATAGTAAAAATCATTCACATTAGCTATATTTAGATTATCACCAAAAGTACTTTCCTGTTTTATATTTTTTTGATTTATCTCTTTTTTAAAAAGGTAATGATAAGCATAAAAACCAAGTATAGAAAAAAATATTCCAGCTAGAACCGTAGAAAAACAATTTATCTAAAACAACAACCACATTTCTTTATTTAAATTATCTTTATATTTTTCCTGGGGCTATGGAACGATGTTGGACCTTTTTGGCTTCTGGAACTAAACAATTTTGACTTTTTATCATTTTAAACGTAAAATTGAAATAGTTAAAAAGATTTGCATACCTCTATCTCAATATTACTACTTTTCTTATAATATTTCAAAAGCAAAAAAAACAGCCTTTGTGTAAATGTTTCATTGAATACACATGGAAAGAGAATAAACTTAACGAAAAATAAAACGGAGTACCTGATAACTCAAGAAAAGAATGCTAATAATTATATAACCACTAATAAATCAAACTTATATGAATATACTTACTAATAATATGATGCCAGAATTATTAAGCGTCAATGCCAGAGTATGCATATCACTGTATATGCCCACGCACCGCACTCACCCTGACAATCTTCAGGATCCCATCCTTTTTAAAAACCTGGTAAAAAAACTGGAACAATCCCTGCTCCAACAATATTCAGCCTCAGAAGCTACAATACTGCTGAAGCCATTTGTAGAGCTTGCAAATAATGTAGAGTTTTGGAAGCATACATTAGATGGATTGGCTGTGCTCTGCGCAGCCGGCACGTTCAAAACTATAGGCTTGCCGGTATCCACAGAGGAATTAACTGTGGTTGCTGACAGCTTTCATACAAAACCGCTTCGGAAATATTTACAGTCGGTAGAGCGTTACAATGTGTTGGGTTTAAGCCTTCACGATTACCATATTTATGAAGGCAACAGACATTCGCTGACAGAATTAGTGCTTGCCCCAGGCATTCCAAAAAACATAAAGGAAGCATTAGGTGACGAATTAACCGATAAGCATTCCACTGTTGCCTCCTATGGCGGTGTGGGCGGTGAAAGCAGCAACATGCACCATGGACATGGTGGCAAAGCAGATGAAGTGGATATTGATGCCGAAAGATTTTTTCGCTTTGTAGCAAAAACGATAAACGATCATTATTCCGGGCCCTCAGGTTTGCCGCTCATACTGGCTGCATTACCGGAGCACCACCATCTTTTCCATAAAGTAAGCAACATTCTTTCGTTGCTTCCCGCTGGTATTGATGTGAACCCAGAGTCCGTAGAAACGGGTGAACTGGTGAAACGTGCCTGGAAAGTTATGGAGCCATATTATAATGGTATCATCGACAAAGCTTGTGATGTATACCAACAGGCAAAATCAAAAGGTACAGGCAGTGATATTATAAGTGATGTAGCTGCGGCAGCAACAGCCGGCAAAGTAGATACCCTAATGATAGAAGCTGATCGCCAAATTCCGGGCAAAATAATAAACGACACAGGCAGTATTGAAAAAGACGATTTAGAAAACCCTGAAATGGATGATTTACTGGATGACTTAGGCGAACTTGTAACAAAGATGGGTGGCAAAGTAATGGTAATTCCACATGAAAAAATGCCTACTCGTACAGGTATCGCCTGTGTGTTTCGTTATTAAAATTAAAGCAAATAATTGAAACTTCTAACAACTAAAAAATATTACATATGAAAATCTTAATAAATACTGATAATAATATATCAGGAACCGAAGAAATGAGAGAGCCTTTGAAAGCCGCCATAGCAAATGAATTTGATAGGTTCAGTGATCATTTAACAAGGATAGAAGTAAAACTTAGCGATGAAAATGGCGATAAAAATAGTGACAATGATAAAAGATGTGTGCTCGAAGTGCGTTCTAGAGGAATGCAACCTTTAGTTGTTACAAGCCATGGGGATAGCGTTAAAAACACTCTGGATGAAGCCATAGACAAAATGAAAACTTGTCTTGACACGGTAATGGGGCGCTTACGAAATTATTAACATCAGCATGAAATGTTCATCAACAATCATTGCATAAAAACCAATCAAGGCAAATATTGACTTCGGTGTCATGCTTAATTTCTGCATTTGTCCAACTGGGTCAGATTTAATCTATTGCCTGGTGAATAAATCAACAAATCCCGCTACTAATACTAATAGGGGAACCTACAAATATGACTGCTCGAAGAAAAATTCGAGTAGCAGGGTTATGAGTGAAATTATTATTGCGGTATTAAATTTCATAATCTAATTGATTAACTCATCAACGGAAACACCCAACGCTTCTTACTTGAAATTCAGGTTATAGGATAGTCACAGATGTAAAAAAGACGCCTATGAAAAAGATTGCTCATAAGATAGTAAGAGCAATACAAGCTTGAAATTTATACTTAGGAGCAATTTTAAATCCTGCTAAAATAAAAGCTATTGCCCAACAAGTCGGCATAGACAGAGTTTTAGCCGAAGTATTGCTTTGGGTTCCGGCACAGATGTGGCGATAGAAACTAGGGAAATAGTTTTAATTAAAGATGATTTGAGGGATGTAATAACCGCAATTGATTTGAGTAAATATACTTTAAATAAAATTAAGCAAAATCTTTTTTGGGCTTTCTTTTATAATATCATCGGTATTCCTTTGGCTGCTGGTATTTTATACCCTTTCACTGGTTGGCTTTTAAACCCGGCAATTGCCGCGGTCGTTATGGCATTTTCTTCAATTAGTGTTGTGTCAAATGCTCTTTTGATAAAAAAATATGAGCCTAAAATTATTTAAAATTTTGGGGATACGCAAAAATCGCTTCATAAATTACAGCATCAAGCGGTTCGCAGGGCAGAAACGAATGTGAGATGTAACTTGTATGACTAGGGCTAAATATGATTAATACTTACGAGCCATACCGATAAAAACTTGTCACTGCGGTGTGCGTTCGAAAAAATTCGAACTGATTTCGCCCAAAATTTGTAAGGCGGGCGGAATTTCCCCCAAACCCCCCTTCCGCCCGCCAACGGAAGCGACCCTTTCGGATTGGACGATTTCAAGTTTTTCGTTCCACCTTTAGCGGAACTCCGAGCTTCGCTCGGTTTGACGGCAAATTCTCTTCGGCTCTATCTAGATTATTGATTTATTCCGATAAATGGATTCGCATTCCCCCAATAAGTCGGAACTTTACCGTCCCATTTCTCTATCCAGCGGAGTTCTACCACCTTAGGGTTTTGCATTAATGCTTGCGCTTCAATTCTAATAGCTTCTGCCTTGCCTTGAGCTGCTACTATTATTTGTTCTTTCTCAATTTTAATCCTTTCGAGATCTCTATCTGCTTTTAGTTTTAACTGTTCTGCAGTTACCTTGGCTTCAATAGCTTGATTAAAGGCAGGCGAAAACTCAAAAGCGATAATGTTGAATTCATCAACCACGATGAAGCGTTCAGACAATCTTTCCGCTAGGTTTGTTTTGATTTGCTCTTTCACCTCTTCTCTCTTGGTGATAAGCTCTTCGGCGGTAAATCTCGCGGTTATTGCTTTGACCGATTCTTGAATGGATGGAGCTATAATGCGGGTATTGTAATTTTTCCCTAATTCCTGCCAAACTTTGTTTACCGACTCTGGGGCTAAATGATAATTCAAGGCGATTATGGAGGTTACTACCTGCAAGTCTTTGGAAGCTGCGCTGGCTGGAACTTCATCCTTTAGAATTTTTACATCCATTTTTTGGACTTGTTGGATGAATGGAATTTTGAAATACAGGCCTTCGTCAAATACTTTGTCTTTCACGGCACCAAATTGGAGAAGCACGCCTCGCTCCCCCGCGCCTATGGTCCCAAAAGCACTAGAAACAAACATTAAGACAAACACTCCAATAATTATGCGGAAAACAACTTTCCCCGGTTTTATGTCTTTTATTCTTTGATTTATGTCTATGTTATCCATATTTTTATCTTATTAAATTTTAATTTTTAAATTCTTCGACCTTTTTTATATTTAGGATTTCACTTGATAAATAACTCGTTGGGGAAATGGAATTTCGATACCTTCTTTGTCAAAAGCAATTTTAATTCTCTTTCTCAATTCCCCTGTTACCTCCCATTGCTTGAGCGGTTTTGTTTCGCCGAGAATTTTGATCATAATCGCTGAATCGCCAAAATCATCAACCCGTAAAAATTGCGGTGGCTTTACAACTAAATCTTTCCATGCAGAATCTTCGGCAAGCTCACGGCCGACTTTATTTACTACGGAAATAACCTGTTCAAGATTTGAACTGTAAGAAATTCTGATATTTAAATTTACTCTTGCAAAAAATTTAGAGAGGTTGGAGACTTTTTTAATTTC